>NZ_JCAXER010000006.1:0-185388 GCF_059758675.1 Cytobacillus sp. GQ23 | reverse complement strand
GAAGAAGCTCCTTTTCGGATTGAAAAGGAGCTTTATTCATTGCAATCTAATTATTTTCTGTACTCTCCTTGCCCTAACATAACAGTACTTTGTTTTCATTCAGTCCGATTAAAAATCATTCTTCCAAAAATTTTTTAATGGCATCTTCCAGTTCTTCCGGTGCTTCATACATGCTCATATGTCCTGCACCATTAATGGTCACCTGTTTGATAGCAGGCCCTTTAGCTGCAAAAGACTTATCAGGGGGAACTATCTGATCTTGGTCTCCAGCAATAATTAACACTGGGAGCCTTGTATTTTCCAGGACATGGCTGCGGTCGCCGCGCTGTTTCATTGCTTTCAGGGCAGCCTTTGCACCCTCGGCTTTTGTATGATAGCCAATTTCCTTTGCCAATTGAATTTCATCCGGATGTTTCTCTCCTGGTGCAAAAAGCTTAGGCACGAGTCCATCTATAAAGGATTCCATTCCCTCTTTATCAATTTTACCAGCAGCTACATCCCTTCCCTTTTTCCCCTCTTCAGAATCCGGGCTGGCTGTTGAATGGATAAGAGCAAATGAACTCAGCTTCTCCCCAAATTTTTCAGCAAATGCAAGGGTTACATAACCGCCCAATGAATGGCCGAAAAGAGAGAAGGCATCCAGCTCCATTTCATCTATTGCCCCTTTAATCACTTCAGCCATGTTTTCAATAGTAGGTTCACCCTCTGGCAGCTCTGAGCCTCCATGCCCTGGAAGATCAAACGCAATAACGCGAAAGTCCTCTGCCAATAATGGAATCACCTTCGCCCAGTAATCCTTGCTGCCGCAAAATCCATGCAGCAATACTACCGGCTTTCCCTGGCCTTCATCATAGAATGAAATAGATGTTCCATTTACTTCTGTTATTTTTGCGTCCATTCAGAAACCCTCCTTTAGTTTGCAAGCAAATCCTGATATTCGCTCTTTCTGTCAAAAACAGCTTTGGCATATGAACAGGCAGGCACAATCTTATATCCTTTGCTGCGCGCCTCCTGAACAACGCTTTCCAGAAGCTTTCCTGCAATGCCCTGACCGCGCAGGGAGTCATCTACATATGTATGTTCTATAGTTATGACAGAATCACCGCTTGGAAAATACGTTATTTCAGCTAGCATATTCCCTTCTTCATCATTCATAAAAAAACGGTTTTCTTCTTTTTGTATATCTGTATTCATTGCATTTCCTCCTGTCTTTATCCTTAATGCTACTATTTTCTTCGCAGTTAATTGAATATCCTTTCCTATATCTTCCCTGCTTAATTAAACTTTTAAACTTTAGTTTTTTTGCAGGTACTTTGCTTTTATCATGGCCATTATTGATACTCAAAGAAATCCCTTTCTGCTATAAAACAGAAAGGGATTTCTTTAATTCTTTCTAATTACTCTATACTAGCTGTAAATAAAATATCCTCTATTTCTTTGTATCCTTTTCTTCTGGCAAGCTCAATTGGCCTCACACCATATTTATCTGTAAGGCTTGGATCAGCCCCGTGTTCCAGCAATAGTTTTATGATGTCCTGCTGGGTTTTCCCTCCATCATTTAAAACAATCGCTTCAATCAAAGGTGTCCATCCGCAATAATTGGTGTGGTTTACGTTAATGTCTGTAGATGTTAAAAGCTCCCGGACCACCTCTATATGTCCCTTTTCGCAGGCCGGAGTAAGGCCAACACCGCCAAATCTCGTTAACAGGTTAATATCAGCCCCGGCGCTAATCATTATTTTTACTAACTTTAAATCTCCATGTATACATCCATATAAAAATGGATTTAAGCTGGTTTGATCTTGAAGATTAATGTCTGCTCCTGACTCCGCCAGATAACGAACCACATATAATGCTTATTCATCGAAGCAATTAAAATAGCCGTTCTTTTTTTCTTGTCCTGCAGATTCATATTAATGCCGTTCTCTATAAAGGCTTTCAAACATTCAAGGTCACCATTTTTTGCTGCTTCGAATAACGCAAGGCTATCTTCAATTTTTAACATATGATCCTCCAATAAATATGGGATTTATTCCAGGAAACGTATTTATGACAACTGTCCCGCGACAACCTTTCCTCTAAACATTACCGCTTCTCTCTTAGGAGTCCTCGCTACTGCTTCTGCCGAACACGAAGCATTGACAAGTACGAGGTTTGCTTCTTCTCCCACAAGCGGCCAATTCATTTCTCCATCCTTGTTTAACGGAACAGGACCACCAGTGGCCCATTTTAATGATTGTGCCAGAGAAATTTCATCGCTCTTACGATAAAGCTCACCATATCTCGCTGCTTTTTCCAGCAGATCACCATTCCCGAAAGGCCCCCATGAATCATAGAAACCATCGCATCCCAGATAAACGTTTACACCTTTCCTGTCCAAAAGATCAATTGGCGGAAGAGATTTTGTTATAGGGATAGTGGACATGATCGACATGCCAAGCTCATTCAATTTTTCCGCCATTTCTTCTGCTTTCGGAACCGGCACTTCCCCTAAACAAAATGCATGGCTTACAGCAGCGCGATTGTGCCACTTTGCGTCTTCTATCATTTCAGCAAATTTATCAATTGTATATAAACCGGCATGTCCGCCGTCATGTAAATGGATATCTGCATCTGCATCAAATTCTGCAGTCAGATTCATGACTTCATAAAGTGACTTTTCAATGTTGCGGTCAATTCCTGCAGGATCAAGACCACCTACAATGCTGGCTCCAGATCTCATCGCTTCTTTCATGAGAGGAATGACATGTTCTCTTAAAAGACCGTGCTGAGGGAAAGCGACAATCTCGAATGTCAGTTTATCGGAATAGTCTTCTAATGCTTCTCTTACGCCCTCCAGATTCTTCAGGCCAATATAAGGATCAATATTTACATGGGTGCGAATGTGAGTTGACCCCTTAGAGAGGAGAAGCTCAATCATTTTGCTTGCCCGCTGTCTGGCTGTAGGCGCCAGTTCCTCAAGCTCCATTGCTTCATATCTTAAACGTTCCTCTAAATTTTTGACCGGCCTGCATGCCTTCCAATCAAGGGAAAGATAGGTCTTATCAAGATGGTTATGCATCTCTTTAAATGTTGGCAGCGCCAAGAAGCCTCTTCCATCCACTTTACGTTCATTTTTCGGAATTTCATATGTGCTGCCCTGTTTTTCTATTACTTTTCCATCCTCAATTTTCAAATGAAATAATTCAGTTTTTGTTGTATAAACTCCTTTTTCATCCTGGTGATATCCAGTTTCAAGCTTAACGTTTGTTAACCAATGGGACGCAGGCATTGCTCAATCCTCCTTTTTGCTCTTAAGCTATGAATTTATAATGTTTAGTTCAGTTCGTTTGCTTTCAACTTTATTGCCTTTGAAAAATAACGACTCAACCGGTGCTCTCCTTGCAATTGCCTCTGCTGAACATGTCGCATCAACAAGCATCATCGTTGCATCGTCGCCGACTTTTGGCCAAATCCTTTCACCAGCTTCATTCAGGGGAGTTATACCGCCGGTTGCAAACTTCAAGACTGATGATAAAGAATATTCATCAATCATTCGGAACCTTTCCGCAAGGGTACCCAGTTTCTGTATAGTGTTTCCTGTTCCAAACGGGGACCAGTGATCGGTTAAGCTGTCATGGCCAACAGAAACGGGGATACCATAGTGATCAAGGGCAGGAACCGGGATCGTTGTACGATTAATTGGAATAGTAGTTGTCACGTCAATTTCCTGCTCTTTTAATATTGCCGCCATCTCTGCCAATGCTTCTACGGACAGGTCGGCTAAAGCAATTCCATGGCTAATCGTTGCTCTGCCAGCCATGCCTGCTTCTCTTGTATAATCTGCCATTCTCTCAAATGTAAAAGCTCCCAGCGAGTCAGGGTCATGAAGATGGATATCGACTCCCTTATCATGCTCTGCTGCGATGTCAAAAATGGTATAAAGGGACCTTTCAATATTTCGGTCTACGGTAGCAGGATCCACACCGCCAACTAAGGTGGCACCATTTTTCATAGCTTCCCGAATTAACTGAACAGAACCGCTTCTCAGAAGTCCATGCTGCGGAAACGCAACAATGTCATATGTTAGGACATCTTCATATTTTTTTAGTGCATTGACAGTAGCCTCCAGGTTCTTCAGGCCAATTACAGGGTCAACATTACAATGTGTGCGAATATGGGTATGGCCATTTTTCAAATACAGCTCTATCATTTTCTCTGCACGCTCCTGTGCAGTTGGGAGAAGTTTTGGCAAAAGCTCCTTTTCCTCTTCCAATCTGGTGAAAATGCCATTTGTGATAGGTGTACAGGCTTTCCAAGGTCCGCCGTAATAGGTTTTGTCAATATGAATATGCATATCTCTTAAAGAAGGAAGCAGAAGCTTCTCGTTTGCATCAAGCTGTTTTTTATTAGAATCTGGGGCTAGCTGTGAAATTTCCGCAATTTTTCCATTTTCGATCTTCAAGTGGCAAATCTCTGTCCTTGTGCCTGTAATTTGTTCATTTTCATAGATAAATCCTTTTTCTAGCCGAACATTTGTAATCCATAGAGCTGTCATCCTGATTCCTCCTTAATATTGAAAATGAAGGAAAAGTACTTTTGCTTCATTTTAATTCTGGCTGTTTTCGTCAATTTTGTAATTTTTTCATTCCTTAGTTAAATTCGCTGAGTTGATTGGAGCGGAGGGCACATGACTCCTACGGGAGGATCGCATTCCTCCCCGCGGGTTCGCTGCGTGCCTGCAGCGGAAATCAACGGGCAGAAATCATAATCAAAGAACTACAATCTTTGAAAAAAGATCCTCATCTTATTTACTTAATAACGGCTTCATCAATCATTAAATAATTGGCAGCATTCAGCCAAAAGCCGCTTACGTTCTTACTGTGCGCAGCCATATGCTCATAGTTCCGGATTGGAATATAAACCGCATCCTCTAATTCCATTTGCATTACTTTTTCGTAAAGTTCCTTCCGTTTTGCTTCATCAGTCTCTCTGCGTGCTTCTTCGATAATTTTATCTACCTCTGGGTTGCTGTAATAGAAATGGTTTCCAGGAGGCCCCTGTGAAGCAGTATGGAATAAATTATATTGATTATAATCACCATCACCGGTGGCATTTCCCCATCCGCCGATAAATAAATCATGTTCTGATTTATCAATCGTATCGATATATGCTCCGTATTCCATTACTTGAATATCTACGTCAACGCCAATTCCCTTTAATTGCGATTGAATGACTTCCGCCATATTGATGCGCTCTTTTCTATCACTTGTCAGTAATTTAAGCTTTAGTCCGTTTTCATACCCTGCTTCTTTTAACAATTTCTTCGCTTCATTTAAATCATAATCATAGGGCTTAACCTTTTCACTGTGTCCAAACACTTTTGGACTCATCGCTGCATTTGCAAGTGTACCCACATTGTTATAAACCCCTTTAATGATCGCTTCTCTCTCAACAGCATGGCTGATTGCTTTACGGACTTTAACATCATCCAATGGTTTTTTCTTCGTGTTAAATCCAATATATTCAACTGCAAGCCCCTCAGCCCGGAGAAGTCCCATTGATTCAGAAGCTTCAATTCTCTCAATTTCTGTAACAGGCACCTGATCATTAATATGTGCTTCCCCGGTTTCAATCATAGCCAGCCGGGTCGCGTCTTCTGGTACAACCTTAAAAACAACCTCATCGATGCTTGGCTGTTTTCCCCAATAGTTTTCATTCTTCTTCAGGGAAATTTCCTGACCAGATTTCCATTCATTAAAAACGAACGGGCCTGTCCCTACAGGTTTCTCTGCAAGTGTCTCCTGATTTTCGGCCAATGCCTTTGGACTCATGATGCTTCCTTCGCTGCTTGCAAGAATAGAAAGCAGTGGAGCATATGGATAATCAAGCAAAAATTGTACTGTGTATTCATCAATAACTTTTACTTCATTAATCATCGCGAATTTCTCACGCTGAGGCGATCCGGTATTTGGATCCAGCAAACGATCAAAGGTGGCCTTCACAGCGTCAGCGTTAAACGGTGTGCCGTCATGAAAGGCTACGCCTTCTTTTAGTTTGAACTCCCAGGTTTTATCATCAATGACATTCCACTCTGTTGCCAGCAGCGGCTGAATATTCATATCTTTATCAGGTTCTACTAAAGTTTCATATACTTTTTGATAAATAACGTTTGCTGACGGAATGTCAGTTATAAAGTGAGGATCTAATTTTGTTGCATCTGATAGACGGACAACTGTCAAGGTGCCCCCATCCTTTTTCCCTTCGGATCCAGTACCTGCATTCTGTTCTGTTTTTGTCTGTGTAGAGCATGCTGTTGACAGCACCATTATGATGCTTAAGAAAATCAGCAGCATTCCCTTTCGAAAGTGCTTTCTATCATTCTTCATTTTTCTCTCCCCTTTTTCAGTAAATAACTCCGGTAATAAATTCAATGTTCACCGTCCCTCCGTAAATGCTTATCTGCATTATAGAAGATGATGCTTTTAGATATTTACAGAATATTTACTTCATTTTTAAATATTTTGACAACTGTTTTAAAAAATATTTACTTTACAGTGAATTTTGATAATTTTAACTAAACGTTCTAAATCCAGTCTTTCTGCTGAAAGGAGGAATATAGATTTTCATTCTTTTTCTAGTAAAAAAATTTTAGGGGGGAATTAAGATGACAGTTCAAGTAAAAACAGAGCAGCAGGAAATAGCTGTAAAGACATGGAGCAGCTCTAAGGATTCCAGAATAAAAGATTTTCTTTCTATATTGATGCAAAATAAAGCTGCACTGGCTGGGGCCATTATTATTTTTGTTTATCTATTAATGGCGGCCTTTGCACCGCTGCTGGCTCCATATAGTCCATACGACATTGATTTGGAAAATAAGCTGACTCCCCCATCTGCAGACCATTGGATGGGAACAGATGATAAAGGAAGAGATATTTTTAGCCGGATACTTTATGGCTCCAGACTATCCATGGGGGTCGGATTTGCTGCTGTGTTATTCGGAGCTTTTTTCGGAATTATTTTCGGCCTTGTAGCCGGGTATTATGGCAAATGGGTTGACACCATTATCATGAGGATGATGGATGTAATGCTTGCATTCCCAGGGATCCTTCTGGCGCTGGCCATTATTGCAGCACTGGGTCCAAGCCTTATTAATGTGACCATAGCAGTAGGAGCTTTTTCTGTACCTTTATTTGCGCGAATTGTCCGCGGATCTACATTAGAAGTAAAGCGGCTTGAATATATTGATGCAATCCGATCCCTTGGAGCTACTGACTTTGTGATTATTTTCAAGCATATTTTTCCGAATATTCTTTCACCCATTATTGTTCAAGGTACTCTGCGATTGGCGACTGCCATTCTGTCAGCAGCTGGATTATCATTCCTTGGCCTTGGTGCCCAGCCGCCTTCACCTGAATGGGGAACCATGCTCAGCAGCGGGAGGGATTTCTTATTCTCCGCACCATATATCGCCCTATTTCCGGGTCTTGCCATCTCTATTTTAGTTCTTGGATTTAATATTTTTGGTGATGGCCTGCGTGATGCGTTTGACCCTCGGATGAAAAAATAAAAGCTATGAGGAGGTACCATCTATGCTGATGTTTATATTGCGCCGGATTATTCAGACCATCCCGGTTATTATTGGAGTTACTTTTGTTGTCTTCTTCATAATGCAGCTCGTACCAGGGGATCCTGCAGTACTTCTTGCCGGTGAAGGCGCTTCAAAGGAAACAATTGAAGCTATTCGTGAACAGCTTGGATTGAACAAGCCTTTATATATCCAATACTTCGAATACTTAACAAATGTGTTTAAGGGGGATTTAGGCGTCTCCTTAAAAAACAGCCAGCCTGTTCTAGATGAAATATTGGTAAGATTGCCGATTACGATTGAACTTGCCTTCTTTAGCATCATTATCACGATTGTACTGGGGATGGCAGCAGGTATTATTTCAGCTGTTAAGCCCTATTCTTTGACCGATATCAGCGTCATGCTTGTTGCACTGCTGGGAATATCCCTTCCAAGCTTCTGGTTTGGCCTCATGCTTATGTACTTCTTCTCTGTGAAGCTGCAAGTTTTGCCTGTAGCAGGGTGGGACAGTCTGCTGCATGTCATCTTGCCGGCTATAACTCTTGGAGCAGGAGGAGCAGCAATTGTCGCAAGGATGACCCGGTCGAGCATGCTGGAAGTTATTCGTCAGGATTATATCCGGACAGCACGTGCCAAAGGGCTTCGCGAGCAAATCATTATTTATAAACATGCACTGCGAAATGCACTGATTCCAGTGATTACGGTTGTCGGGCTGCAGTTTGGCGCACTCCTTGGAGGTACCGTACTGGTGGAATCAATCTTTGCCATTAATGGTCTGGGAAGAATGATTGTCGATGCTATTAGAATGCGGGACCTGCCAATGGTCCAGGGAGGAGTATTATTTGCCTCGCTCATTTTCGTAGTGGTGAATTTATTCGTAGATGTTTTTTATCGTTTCTTTAATAAACGCATTGAACTTAATTAAGGGTGGTGACTGGATATGATAGAAAAGAACAAGCCAATACTTGAAGTAAAAGGGCTGAAAACCCATTTCACAACAAAGCGGGGAGTCAGCAAAGCGGTTGATGGCATCGATTTTACCCTGCATAAAGGGGAAACGCTGGGAATTGTAGGGGAATCCGGATGCGGGAAAAGTATGACTTCCCTCTCCATTCTCCGCCTTATCCCTTCTCCACCGGGGAAAATTGCCGGGGGCTCCGTTCTATTTAAAGGAAGAGATTTAGTTGCAATTCCAGAGGATGAAATGCGAAAAATCCGAGGGAATGAAATATCCATGATTTTCCAGGAGCCCATGACTTCCCTAAATCCTGTAATCCCTGTCGGGGAACAAATTGCAGAAGCATTGAGGCTGCACCAAGGGTTAGGAAAAAAAGCTGCCTGGGATAAATCAGTTGAAATGCTGAAAATGGTTGGGATCCCCTCTCCTGAAAAAAGAGCAAAACTAGAGCCATTCCAATTGAGCGGAGGGATGCGCCAGCGTGTCATGATTGCTATGGCTCTTGCATGCACACCAGAGGTATTAATAGCGGATGAACCAACGACCGCCTTGGACGTTACCATCCAAGCACAAATACTGGAGCTGATAAAAGAGCTGCAGACAAAAATAGGAATGGGTGTCATCATGATCACCCACGATTTGGGAGTAGTGGCAGAAACATGTGATAAGGTAGCCGTAATGTATGCGGGCAATATAGTCGAGCATGCTTCAACAGAGCAAATATTTGCTGATCCAAAGCACCCTTATACACAAGGACTGTTGAACTCACTGCCTAAAATACATGAAGATCAGGAAGAATTAATTACGATAGATGGCAATGTTCCGAGTCCCTACAATATGCCGGCCGGATGCCGATTTGCCTCAAGATGCCCTTACGCGGAAGAAATATGTACTGCACAGCAGCCTGATCTGATTTCCTATTCTGAAGATATTAAAGTACGATGCTGGAAATATACCGACAAGTGGACTGGCACAAGAGATAAAGAGGGGGTTGTCTAACATGAATACGGCCACAGAAAAAAAGATCATCCTGCAGGTAGATCAATTAAAACAATATTTCCCGGTTAAAAAAGACTCAATCTTCAAGCCAAAAGCATTTGTAAAGGCGGTAGACGACATTTCATTTGAGCTTTTTGAAGGTGAAACATTAAGCATCGTCGGGGAGTCCGGATGCGGGAAATCAACAACGGGACGTGCAATTTTACGGCTTGATGAACCTACTGATGGAAAAGTCCTTTTTATGGGAAGAGATATTTTATCGTTAAATAAAAAGGAAATGAGAGCACTTAGAGGTGAATTGCAGGTTATTTTTCAGGATCCTTTTGCTTCTCTTAATCCCCGTCAGACGGTTAAGCAGATTTTGAATGAAGCCATGGCCATACAAAATGTGGTTGAAAAAGGAAAGCGAAAGGATAGAATGCTGGAACTGCTTGGATATGTTGGACTTCCCCCAGAATCACTTGACAGATATCCGCATGAATTTAGCGGCGGCCAGCGCCAGCGTATTGGAATCGCCAGAGCATTGGCCGTTAATCCGAAATTAATCATATGTGATGAAGCGGTATCTGCGCTGGATGTATCCATTCAGGCACAAATTCTCAATTTATTAAAAAGGCTGCAAAAGCAGTTTAAATTGACCTTTCTTTTTATTTCTCATGATCTTAGTGTCGTCAGGCATATATCGGATCGGGTTATGGTGATGTATCTGGGGAAAGTGGTCGAGATTGCAGAGAAAAAAGATTTGTTCGATTCTCCGCTTCACCCGTATACAAAAGCGCTGCTCTCGTCTATTCCAGTTCCGGATCCAACTTTAAAAAGGGACCGTGTCATTTTAAAAGGAGATGTTCCATCACCGATTGATCCTCCTGGAGGCTGCAGATTCCATACACGCTGTCCCTTTGCTGCAGAAATATGCAAGCGAGAGGAACCTGCTCTCAGGGAGCTTTCAGATAATCATTTTGCAAGCTGTCATATCGCTGAAACTCTTCCATTTTAATACAAATATCTCTATTTTGGATAAAATGTTATATTAAAAAAGGGATAGGTTACGAACCTCCCTTTTTTAATACGTAAGGAGAAAAGACCGCATGCTGCCTATTGAATCATTCTCCATATACATTATGTTTTGTGTTCTGGTTCCGCTGGCAGGAGCCTTTACCCTGCTATTTTTATTTGTCTTTGAAAAAAGAATTGATTTACTTGAGAAGCAAAAAAGAGAAATAGCGTTAGAAAGGGAATTGCAAACCGCTTTATACAATCAATTAAACCAGGAAATCCAGCCGCATTTCTTTTTTAATACCCTAAACTCCATTCTGGCCCTGGCAAGGCTGGACCGTAAAGTGGAATTGATACGGTCGATTGAAACCCTTTCAAAATTGCTGAAATTTAAATATAGGACTATAAATAACTTTATCTCAATTGAAGATGAACTTACTTATGTTAAATACTACCTGGAAATACAGCAAACAAGATTTAGAGATCGGCTTCATTATGAAATTCAAGTGGACAGCCATGCAAATAAAGCCATTATCATTCCCTTTTTAATACAAACACTTGTTGAAAATGCTTTTAAGCATGCCTTTGAAAAACATATTGGCGAGGCCTTATTAAAAATAAACATAAACAAGATCGAATCAATGATTCATGTTTCAGTGTGGAATAATTCTTTGGAGCGCTATGAAGGAAGCCACCGGGATGGCGGCGTGGGGCTTGCGAATATAGAAAGAAGACTTGAGCTATTATTCCCCAATAATGAAACTTCTGTTAGATTAACTGATCAGGGGAACGGAACGGCTGTCATAGCTATATTCCCCCACGTTATTATGTCAGAGAAATTGGAAGGAGAAAGGCTGCAATGAATATTTTGCTTGTAGATGATGAACTTATAGAATTGGAACAGCTGGAATATCTCATCAAACAGAAATTTCCCAATTGGACTGTTTATAAGGCTCAAGATGCCTCTCAAGCTCTTCATATTATTAAAAAGCATGACATCTTTCTTGCTTTCCTTGATATTCAGCTTCCAGGCAAATCAGGCTTAGATTTGGCTAAGGAGCTTTCCGCAGCTGGCGATATTGACATAATCATGGTTACAGCCTATCAAAACTTTGATTATATACAAAAATCACTCAGGATTGGGGTAGTTGATTATATAACAAAGCCCGTCATTGAAGAGGAATTAATGAGTGTTCTGCAGAGGTATGAACGAATTGGCAGCTACTCTGAGCAAATTGTTAAGGCTTTGCACATTATTCAAAAGGAATACAATGAAAAACTCACTTTAAATTATCTAGCATCTAAAATTCATATCAATTCAGCCTATTTAAGCAGAAAATTTCACGAGGAAGTAGGAATGGGCTTTTCCGAATACTTAAATGACTTTCGATTAAAGCAGGCACAGAAAATGCTGATTGAACGCCCTGAATTAAGCATTAGCAGTATTTCAGAAAAGTGCGGCTTTAACAGTCAGCACTATTTCAGCCAGATCTTTCGGAAAGCGACTGGCCAATCACCAAGAGATTACCGGCTGAAGGAGACTTCTCAATGAGGAAAACCGATTTTCAATACTATATTGGCGGGGCATTCCAGCTGGGAATCGGTTTTGGTGTTGTAAGTCTTTTATCCAGATGGGTAACTGGCAATACCATTCTTTCATCGCCCGAAACATTAATAAAGTTTGGGCTGACCGGAGGAATCGGCTATTCCCTTATGGGGGCTCTTGCACTCATTTTATTTGGAATATTAGCCAAAAAGATTCGGGATCGGTTTCATGAGCATCAAACGATAGGTGATGTATTGCGCGACAGATTGACCCCAAGGGGCTACTGGTTCATAATCTTTATTCTTCTCGTAATCAGCATCCATTCTATATTTGTTCAAGCTATGGGGGCAGGGATCCTGCTTCACATGATTTTTCCCCTGCCTGTTTTTTCTGGCATGTTTTTCTTTTTATTGTTATGTTTTTTCATTGGAGCTGGGGGAATGCAAAGAATTCATCAGCTTGCAGGCATTAATGTTGTCCTCATATTCAGCGCTGTCATCATCATCCCTGTTTACTTTTATATCCAGGAAGGTGTATATCCTGTTTATGAAGGCATTAAATTATATCATCCCTATATTCTTTACGTTAAAAATACCGAAGCTATTTTGTTTATATTCACAGCTATCTTAATTGGCTTTGGACAAGTGATTATTGATCGTGCCTCCTGGCAGAGAGTGTTTATCATCAAAAAAGAAAAGCTGAGGATTTCGTTTACATTAGCGGGTTTAATATGGGCAACTATTCCTCTTGCATTATCATCACTAATTATGATTATTATTTTTGGAAGAAGCTATGATTCCATCTATTCTTTGTTATTTGAGTTAATAGGGAAAATTAATTCAACTTTGCTGATTGTTTTATTTGTCCTGTTTTGCTTCAGTGCCATTTCATCTGCAATTACTGCAGAATTACATGCTATCGTTACATTAATCATTATGAATATCGCGGGTATGCTTCGTCCCCTCAGCAATAAAGAAAAATGGAGATTTACCTATCTGTTCTCCGGGGCCATTTGTCTATTTTTGCTCATTATCGTAAGTATTTTACCTCCAACCCCTATTGAACTGCTGTTTTTTTTCGGTAATATTTATGCCAGCATGATCGTTCCAATGCTATATATTATACTGGGCAATAAAACCTTGCCTGCTCTTATTCCCCTTGCATCTATTATTGGGACTGCTGGAGGGTTTGCAGCTTTGCCTTTTATGGAAAATATACTTACGATTTGGATAAGTTTTTCCCTGTCCAGCTTCATTTGCTTCGGTTATTTCATTTTCAATCTATTAAGAACGAAGCTGAGTGTGAAAGTTTAGCCGGGCTGCTGCTTGTTGTTAGATTAAACATATCGCCCTCTTCCAAAAAAACTGGCTGAGAGCGATATGCTTTTTATTAGAACTATAGCCTGCAAGTTAATATCTTGTTATATCCATTGGCAACGACCCGGCTGCAAATCCTACAAATAAAAACCTGCCCTTCCCTGTATTGCGCATTCCATGAATCTGATTAGGCTTTGCAAGAATTACCATGCCTTTGCTTATTGGAATTTCATTCTCCAAGTCAGGAAAGTAGATTCCTGTTCCCTCCATACAAACCCAGATATCATCTACATTTGAGTGAGAATGCAAGTATACCTCCTGTCCCGGTTCCAGACACCATACAGCCCCCACCGTTTTATCCGTTTCATAAAAATAATTCTTTTGCGGTTTCTCGGGATCGAACTTTGCTATTTTATCGATTTCAAAGACTCTTTCTTCCATAATCTCCTGAATGTTTGGCACCGCTATTTCTCTCCTATCATTTTTTATAGTTCTGCATCACGGTTGCAATCTTTAGAGTAGACATATGTTAAATTTTCTCTCCCTACTGCATACGCTGCCTGGTGAACATAAGGGCCCATGAAAATATAATCGCCTTTTTTGACTGGGATCCACTTGTTATCGAGGTTATACATCCCTTCCCCGGAAAGGATATATGCTCCGTGTTCCTGAACATGTGTTTCAATAAATGGATGGCTCGCAGCAGGATCGAAGGAAAGAATATGAAAATTCATATCAAAATCTAAGTCTGCCGGCAATAGATCTTTAATGTGGACATTATGCATATCATCGTAGTTCCTGAATTCTATTCGATTTGCATGTCCTGATATAACCCAAGGCTTCCTTCCTTCAAGAGGGCGATATTTCTGCTTGTATAAAAACAGCTTAGAATCCCCATCATTCATATTTTCCAGATACATTTTCACTCCTGGCGGGCAATACAGGTATCCGCTTTCCTCCAGAATAAACTCCTTATCATCTGCCGAAGCTTTTATCTTTCCTTCCAGTATGTAAACAAAGGTCTGTACATCCTCCTGTCCGCCAAAGCCTTCGTTATTTCCGCCTCGATTTTTCATTGTCACATAATAGTCGACAAAGCTTGCCCCAAGCTTAGGAGAACCTAAAATCGAAATATGGCAAAGATGGAATCCAGGAATCACATTGTTTACTAGCCCTTCAGGTGCTATTAAGGCATACTTCCCATGTTTTATTACAGACCTGCTTGATAATAAATCTTTTGGATAACCCATTCATAAACTCCCCTTTTCTTTATTTATAAGCCAGTTCATATAAAGTGCTGATTAGCGCTTTAACCCCTTCAGCTAAATCAGCCGCCGCGGTATATTCATCAGGGTTATGGCTAATACCCTTTACGCTCGGCACAAATAACATTGCCGCAGGAATAGAGGCTGCAAAAATTTGTGCATCATGTCCTGCACCACTATGCATGACTTTATAGCTCAGGTTTTCTTCCCTGCACTTCTTTTCCATCAATTCCGTCATATCCGGATCCATTGGAACCGGATCCGTATCAAGCCATTTTTCAATGACCGTCTCAACCGCACGCTCCCTTGATATATCATTTATGTTTTCTATAAATCTCTCAGTAAAATGGGAGATTGCATTTTTATCAATATGCCGCAAATCTAAAGTAAACGCAGCTTTTCCCGGCACCACATTGGCAATGTTGGGTGAAATATCAATACTCCCTACAGTTGCGACCAGCGGGTCACCATATTGCTCTGCCATTTTAAGTGTTTCATATATCATTTGGCTGGCAGCAAATACAGCATCTTTGCGATATCCCATGGGAGTTGTTCCGGCATGGTTGGCTTGACCTTTTACTTCAACTGTAAAGCGCCTTTGTCCAACGATGCTACTCACAATCCCAACAGACTTTTTCTCAGTTTCAAGGACATTTCCCTGTTCAACGTGAACTTCCACGAAGACCTTCAAATCCTCCCGCGGAGGTTTGGTTTCATCCCTAAATCTGAACCCCGCCTCACTCATGGCGTCAGCAAAAATTACTCCATTTGCATCTTCAAGATTTTCAACGTCCTTTTTAGATGCGCATCCTGCAATATTCTTTGAACCCCAGAAGCAATATGGAAATCTGCTTCCTTCTTCTTCCGCCAGTGAAATAACCTCGAGATTGCGTTTTGGAGTCCCGTAATGTTCTTTCAAATAAATTAGTGCCATAATCCCAGCTACAATACCATATTGGCCGTCATACAACCCGCCATTTTTCACAGTATCTATATGAGATCCTGTTAAAATGGTTTCTTCCTGATTTACTCCCATCAGTATTCCGCTAAGATTACCAACTTCATCATACTTTACTTCCAAGCCCTCGGCCTCCATCCATTCCTTCAAAGCCTGCTGAGTATCGGTCCATTGCCGGGAGTATAGAAGGCGGGTAATTCCTCCTTCCGGATCCTTTGCAAACGAACCCAGCCATTCAAGCCTGTTCACAATATGTGTTGCTAAATCTTTAAATTCGAGCTTCCCCTGCAAATTGATTAAGTCAGTCATCCCCAATCCCCCTAATTATTTTGCGGATAATGAATTTTTTCTGTTAATTTCAGATCAGATTCAAATGTGACCTTCCATATTTTAACTTAAGGGCTTTTCCAATCGGTTTCCCCACAATCCCCTGGTCCAAATCATAGACAATCTTGCCGCGGACAAACGTTTTGGTTATCCGGCAATTAATCACCCTCCCAATATATGGGCTGTGCTTATGCCGATAATATAGGCCTTCCTCCTCCACAACATAGGAGCGATTAGCATCGATAAAGATGATATCTGCATCCATTGATACGGCTATTTCTCCTTTATTGGGAATATTAAAGCGTTCAGCGGGATTAGAAGAAATCATCCTTGAAAAATGCGTGATTGGCAGCTTTCGTTTCAAAACCGCTTCATCAAACATTAAATCAACACTGTTTTGACATCCTGTGATGCCTCCCCACACTTCAAAAAAATTATTTGAAGAACTATACTTCATTTCAGGCGGACATGGTGAGTGATCAGACGTTAACATATCAATCTTGCCTTCTAGTAACTTTTTCCAAAGCTTTTCCTGCTCCTCCATACTTCGCAGCGGAGGAGAACACTTGGCTGCCGGGCCAATTTTTTCGAGCTGCTCAGATGAGATCGTAAAATAGTGCGGACAGGATTCAAGGGAAACATCCTGCCCCCCGCTTCTGGCATTCATTATTTCTTCTACTGCTTCTGCGGTGCTAATATGCACAAAATGAATAGGGCACTTCGTTTCTTTTCCAAAGTAAAGTGCGCGTTTCACTGCTTCAACCTCAGTAAAAACAGGCCGGGATGAGACATAATCCGCAGCAGATGTCCTTCCCTGTGCATTTAACTCTTCACCTAACCGATCGGTAATTAGGGCATTTTCCGCATGAATCGATAGAATTTTCCCCAGTTCGGCAATCTTCTTCATCCCCGCAAAAAGGGTATAATCATCCACATTGGAAAAATCATCGGGATGATCTGTTCCGCATGTGGACATAAAGCATTTAAATGCGATAACTCCTTCATCTGAAAGCTCTTCAAGTCTTTCAAGATTGCCTGCAACAAGACCGCCATAAAATGCATAATCGATATAATTTTTCCCGTGGGCTGCTTCTGCCTTTAATTGCAGTGTATGCCTGTCTACCGTAGCTGGAAGGGCATTCAGGGGCATATCCGCATAGCATGTAGTTCCTCCTGCAGCAAGAGCTTTAGTCCCCGTTAAAAAACCTTCCCACTCTGTTCGGCCAGGCTCACAAATATGGACATGAGTATCAATCATACCAGGCATAACATATTGTTCAGATGCATCGATTATCTGTTCAGCTTTATGATCAATGGTTTCCGCAATCGCAGCAATTTTCCCATTTAAAATGGCGATATCATTCTTTATTACCTTGTC
Source organism: Cytobacillus sp. GQ23 (assembly GCF_059758675.1). Classification (NCBI taxonomy): domain Bacteria; kingdom Bacillati; phylum Bacillota; class Bacilli; order Caryophanales; family Bacillaceae; genus Cytobacillus; species Cytobacillus sp. GQ23. The sequence continues at coordinate 168,078 of NZ_JCAXER010000006.1, read as the reverse complement.
TTTCAGAACTACATTGCCGCCCTTTATAATCAAGTCATAAATCATCACATTACTCCCTCTGCTTTTCCTATCCAGTTATTCAGCCATCTTTTCGTAAACTAAATTCCCCTTGTAAAACACTGCCCGTCGTTCCGCCCTTCTAGCCATAGCTTCCGCTGAACAGCTTGCATCAACAAGTACCATGCTGGCTTCATCACCAGCAGCTGGCCAGACCCTGTCTCCCTTCTGATCCAGCGGTGTTCTGCCCCCTGTAATATATCGAAATGCTTGGGAAAGTGACTTTTCATCTGTCCATCTGTACCTTTCAATTAAGCGGCTTGCTCTTTCCAGGATATCTCCATTTCCTGTCGGCCACCATGAATCAAAGATATTATCATTCCCGACAGCCACCTCTACTCCATATTCACTTATCAGATCAACAGGCGGGATCTGACGGCCAGAAGGGAGACTGGTAACGATCGAAATACCGGCGTCTTTTAAAATCACTGCCATCTCGGAAGCCTCTTCCCTTGAAACATCCCCCAGGCCAAATGCATGGCTAATCGCTACTCTTCCTTCCCAGCCAGCTTCCTTAGTCAGAGAGGCCAGCCTTTTCATTGTAAAAGTACCAAGGTGACCAGGGTCATGCAGATGCAAATCAATATCTGCATTGCCTTCTACAGCTAGGTCCATCAATTGAACAAGCGAAGCTTCAATATTGTTGTCAACAGTAGCGGGATCGACCGCACCGACAATACCAGCACCATTTCTAACAGCTTCTCTTACCAGCTGGGGTGTCCCTGAGCGCAGCAGGCCATGCTGGGCAAAAGCAACAATCTCTGAGTTCGCATGACTTGAAAATTCCTCCAAAGTCTGCTGGACTTCTTCTAAATTCCGTAATTGGACTTCAGGGTATATATCCACATGGGTCCTGATGTGAGTTGATCCATAGGATATTAACTGCTTAAGCAATGCTTTGGATCGCTGATAGGTGCTTGAAGACATAGATAATAATGCATTCTTTTCAATTTCACACCGTTCTATGACACCGGACGCCGGAATGCAGGCCCTCCATTCATCCCCCATATACGTTTTATCAAGATGGACATGCTTTTCAACAAAGGATGGCAATAGCAGCAATCCCTTTGCATCTTTAATGGGCAGATCCTCAGAGGAAGCCTCTAAGTCCTTCGTAATCTCAGCAATGCGGCCATCCTCTATAAATAAATGAAATTGATCTGTTATCGTACCTGACACTCTATTATTCTCTTTTCTGTATCCGCATTCCAAACGCACATTCTTTAGCCAATAGCTATTATTCATTTCCATTCACCTCTCCGGCCCCGGACAAGATAAAAGGGTACCCCGAACGGATATCCCTCTTACCTTCGAGCCTTATTTAATTGAAATATCATTGATCTCCAAGTATCCGGATGGACTGATTGAGAAGCCCTTTACATCCTTTGAAATAGCCGCCATATTCTCAATGACACGAACCGGAATATATACAGATTCCTCCATTTCAATTTCCTGGGATTTTGCATAGAGCTCCATTCGTTTATCCGGATCTTTTTCAGCCCGTGCTGCTTCGATTAAACTGTCCACTTCTTTATTGCTGTAAAAGAAGGTATTGCCGGCAGCTCCCTTCGAACTGCTATGGAACAGATTATATTGATTATAATCCGCATCTCCTGTCGCATTTCTCCAGCTCAAAATAAACATTTCGGAATCTCCGCGGTTTACTTGTTCGACAAATGTCCCGTATTCATATACCTGAATATCCAGCTTGATTCCGATCCCTTTCAGCTGAGATTGAAGGACCTCTGCCATATTGATCCATTCTTTCTTATCCATTGTTTTCAACGTAGTTTCAAAACCGTTTGGGTAGCCTGCTTCGGCCAGAAGCCTTTTAGCCTCATTGAGATTGTATTCGTATGCTTCCAGGCTTTCATGATATCCAAATACCTTTGGCCCCAGCAGTGAATTGGACTTTTTCCCAACATTCTCAAATACTCCTTCCAGGATAGAGTCCATCTCAATAGCATGTCCAACTGCTTTGCGGACTCGTGCATCATTAAACGGCTCCTTTTCTACATTGAATCCAATATATTCTGTGCCAAATCCTTCACTTCGGTAAATTTCCGCATTTTTGGAGTTTTCTACTGTTTCCATCATTGTGACTGAGAGCGGTTCGGCGATATGGGCTTCGCCTGTTTCAAGCATGGATATCCTTGTTGTTTCTTCAGGGACGATCTTAAATATGACTTTATCCAGCTTGGATGGAGTCCCCCAATACGTGTCATTTTGGTTAAAAACAATTTCTTTGCCTGGTGTCCAGGACTCAAATACAAATGGGCCTGTTCCTACAGGCTCTTGGATAACTTTTTTTCCATATTTCTCGATTGTTTTTGGTGAAATAATGCCGCCTTCATGATTGGCCAATATGGACAGCAAAGGTGCAAAAGGTTCTGATAACTTAAATTGGACAGTAAATTCATCGACTGCCTTTACTTCTTCTACCATTTTGAATACAACAGCTCTAGGGGAGGCAACCTCCGGATCTAATAACCGGTCAAATGTTGCTTTCACTGCATCGGCATTAAATGCCGTCCCGTCATGGAATGTGACATCCTCTCTAAGCTTGAACTCCCAGGTTGTTTCATCTAGCTGTTCCCACTTTTCAGCCAGCAGCGGCTTGATTTCAGCGTTTTTATCCCGGCCAACAAGCCCCTCATAAATTTTATTATGCGTAACGCTTGCCGCATTGATTGTCGACATAAAATGATGATCTAAATTTTCTGCGTCAGATAAACGGGCTATAACTAATTCTCCACCGTTTTCCGCTGTTGTTCCCTTGGAGTCCTGACTGCTGTCAACCGGTTTTTTGGTCGAACAGCCTGAAATAAGGATGGTGATCAGCAGAGCTAAAATGACTAACCCCTTTCTTTTTCTAACCTTCATATTCATTCCCCCTTTTTTAAGCTCGTCCGAGCCTTTGTCTAATTATATAAAATATTCAGATTAATCTTTTTCTACTTTCTTTACATGTTTTTTAACTTTCTTTACTACTTATTCAAAAGGTTATTGCTGATCAATAGAATCAGCAAACCGGAAAGAAGGCGGCATCAATTCATTCTCCGGTAGCTCTTGATAATCTCTTTTTAAATAACCTTTTTTCATTTTCATAAAATATTTTTGCGCTTTTCCTTTTAATGCCTCTAAATCCATGCTGGGTAATTTTCGGTCTTTCATGACTACTTTCCCATTAATAATGGATAACTTTACATCCCTTCCACTTCCGCTTGCCATCACTGTTCTCAGGGGATCATCTAAAACTCCCATATGGAATCCGTCTAAATCAATTGCAATAATATCTGCTTTTGCACCAGCACAAAGACGGCCCAAATCTTCTCTTCCCAAAAACTTTGCAGCACCTAATGTAGCAGCCCGGTAAAGATCTGAGAAGGCTGAATCTTTAACTTCTTTATTTGCGATGCGGGAAAGCATGCTCCCTATTCTGATATTTTGGAACATATCCGGAGGGAACGTATCTGTACCTAACGCAAGATTAATTCCTGACTGCTTATATTTTGCAAAGGATTCCATTGCCTCCCCATGCCTTCCTATTATTAAGGGGCAGTGAATGACTGTTGTGCCCGTTTCCCTCAGCAGTGATAAATCATCTCCACCACCTGTTTTTGCCCCGCTGTATCCAGCAATATAGTGGGCATGAGGAATAGCCGTTCTGGATCCTAAAAATCCAAGATTATATAAACGCCTGATTGGTGTTACGCCATATTTCTGAATCATTGTATGGTACTCATATTCACCCTGGGCTGCATGCAATTTTATCGGAACTTTGTAATGGTCACTATATTGCTTTGTCCGGAGAAGACTTTCTTCCGTTTGGCTTTCAATTCGCTCAGGTGCAAGCATCCCTTTTACCAAACCATTAAATGAACCATCAAACTCTTCCAAAAAACGTACTGCTCTTTCCAATCCTCGCCTTCCGGCATCTTCATCCCAATGAATCTTTATATTGCCATCACCCTGAACCACTCTTATCCCTGATTGATAGCTTGGGCCGAGGTAAATACGCAGTCCCAGGTCAGCGGCATGTTTCGCTGCTGAAGCTAGCTCCTCATATGTTTCTGCCCATTTTTTATAATGTACAGAGGTAATTGGCATAGCAGTTGTAATTCCATGAAGGATCAGCTGTGAATAGGCATATAGAGATTTAAAGGCCTCTTCTTCAGCCGTCATGATTTCATGGTGCCCTTGCTTAACATACCTCTCTGACCAAAGCAGGTTTTTCTGTCTTGCTGAACTGGCCTCCATATGCAGGATATCATGGTCAATATCACCTAATGCATTCAAGTCAATGAATCCCGGACTGATTAAAGCGCAGCCGGCATCAATAACTTTATCAGCTTGGCCAGCATACCTTTTTCCAACATAAATGATGGTATCGTTTTCAAAAACAACTTCAGCATTTTCAATCAGCACATGATCTTTTCCATCATATCCAATTACATATTTACCCTTTAGTCTGGTCTTCATTTCTGCTCCTCCTTCTCACCAGCAGGCTCTTCCATGCTATGATCCATTCCATCTCCATAGGTTCGTGTGTGACCCCAAAAATATTTCGATTGCTTCATATATCTTTCAAGACCAGCCCGCTTAATTGTTTCGTCAGCTTCTTCATTTGCCTCTGCTAAAACTGACCTTTCATCAACGGAGCATACTGTTCTGTCCTTCATAAGAACCCGGCCATCTGCGATAACATGCCACACATCAGCTGCATAAGCCTGATGGACAAGCCGGTGAATATGCATAAACTCTGGTGTCAAGTGCGGCTGATGCATATTGACAGTTATAACATCCGCCTTTTTCCCTGCTTCAAGAGAGCCCAAGTCATCATCCCATCCAATACATTTTGCAGCATCAATTGTAACCATCTCCAGAAGTTTTCCAGGAGGCAAGCAATATTCATCTCTATGAGCTGCCTGATGTATAAATTGAGTTTTTCTCATGGCTTGAAACATATCAAATGCTGTGGATGGTGAAGTGCCATCTGTGGATATAGCAACTGTCGCTCCCAGCTCTAGCAATTCTATCATCGGTGTGCGTGCGTGAATTTGAGAGAATCCAGGTGAGGCACTGACATTTGTTCCGGTTTCTGCCAATATTTTCACTTCATCAAAAGATATCCCCCGGCAATGCTGCAGATGAACATCAGGGCCTAAAAGGGCATTCTCCCAATCCTTTACTGCTAAGTGAATCATGCCTCCAAAAGCATCAGAGTGGATTCTTGTATTATATTTTCTGGCAATCTCTCTGACTTTCTTTGCCTGGTATAAATCATGCTCTGTTAAACTATGAAGTTTCGCTGGGGAAGTTGGGCCAGAAGGTTCAACTGAAGTAACAATGACGAAAGGGGTAATAAATGCTCTTGTCCGATCTTCATTGGAATGGTTTAAAGCTTCAATTACGGCTTCAGCACCCTTCAACACTTCCTCATAGGTGACATCTTTCATCATTCTTTGGCCGTTTATCCACCTGCTGAATGATTGAGGCCATGGCGGATTACAGGGACCGGTGCAAATAACTTCCCTGACACCAGTCTCTGCGTAGGCTTTAGCATGATTGATGGCAAACACCGGATCATCCGACCTTGGCATAGAGCCAAGAACAGATACACCAGTTGTTATGCCCGCCTTCAGCCGCTCAAGGGCAGAAAGCTTCCCTTCAAAATACCAGAATTCGTCTGTTACAAAATGCTTATACGTATTCGTCATAATAGGCATCCAATCATCCAGGCTTTCCATTGCTATGGTCTTAAACATCGAATGTCCGCCATGTCCATGTACATCTATTAATCCCGGCAGGATACAATGATGGGTGCAATCTATCACTTCTCGAGCCTCATATTTTTGTAATAGTTTCTCACTCTTTTCCACATCCAGGATCCTGTCTCCATTTATGGCAACAGCTCCATCCGTGATAATGCGCCTGTTTGGATCCATGGTAATGACTGTTCCATGAATCAGAAGTAAATCGATCATTCTTTCTCCCTCACTTCTTTTAACTTTAAGTATAGGAAAAAAGAAAACACTAAACTTTCAGAATCATTACATAAATTTAAAGTATTTTTACCTTTTCCTTTTTTAAAAGGCTCTTTTCGCATAAATTGTTGTTTTTCACATATAAATGTTGCCCGTTGATTGCAGCGAGAGGATGCTCAGCGATCGCGGGGCGGGCGCTGAGCATCCTCGACGCTACCCGTCTGCGGGGTCTCACCTGTCCTGCTACTCCCGCAGGACGTTGAATAAGCTTCCTTGAGTGACACCGCACGAAGAAAATGTGCATGCATTTTCGAGGATCTCGCACCTTCCGCTACAATCAACTCAGTAAATATAATTCGAATAGCAACAAACTTTGCGGAAACAGCCTTTTACAATCAGCCTTTATTTCTCCTGCCTTAATAATTCCTCCATTAATACGATCGCATGGTTATGTACTGTATCCTTCGCAGCATATAGTAAAGTAAGTTTTTGCTTCTTTGATATCTCGTACAGTTCTTCCATCTTGCTGATCTTGTCTGTCTGTGTACGCAGTTCAATGAGATACTTTTCCCGAAAAACACCGAAAAGTTCAGGTTTATGATTAAAAAACTTTCTAAGCTCGGTGCTTGGCGCAACCTCTTTCTCCCAGGCCGACAGATGTGCAGCTTCTTTTTTAATTCCTCTTGGCCACAGCCGATCCACCAATACCCGGTAGCCATCTGTCTCTTCATACGGATCGTAGGTTCTTTTAACTGTAATATCAGCCATTTCTTCACCGCCTGATCTTTTTTCGTGTTTCTATCTCACTTGTCGTTTGCTATAATCTAATTACATACATATTACACAAAATTTTCAAATTCAATTAATGTGAGGTGCAAAAAATTTGACAGGTACGATTGCCGTGGTTATGATTTTCTCTATTCCCATCATTGCCATCCTGACTGTTCACAATCAAAAGCTTGCCAAAATTAAACACCATATGATAATAGATGAAATCACTCTGGAAAAGCTGAAGCAGGAAAACTATCTGCTTGAGACCGAAAAGATGAAGCTGGAGCTGGAGCAGATGAAACTAGAAGGTCCTAGGGACACCAAAATCATATAAAACCAAAAAAGTCCCCATCTTACACAGAAGGGGATTTTTGCTTTACATATTCTCAATAATTTTCACGGCAGTTTCTGCCCCACTTTCGATGCAGTCAGGGATGCCCACGCCATAATAGGAGCAGCCGGCAAGCCAAATGCCAGGGTAATCCCGGCTCAATCTGCTTTCAAGTGCCGCTACTGTCTGTGGATGGGATATCAGATAGTTCGGCATTTTTTCAGTCCAATTTGTCACTTCACTTGCCGCAGGCTCAGCCGTAATGCCAAGGCTTTTTTCAATATCAGCCAATGCCGTCTTCAAAAGCTCATCTTCATCCATTTCCTTTAGAAAGGCAAACGCAGGATGGCTGCTTTTATAAAATAATCTAACCAGCAAATTGCCGCTTCCTGATGTATGCTTCCATTTGCGGCTTGTCCATGTACAGGCATTGCAATTTAACTCATCCGTATTGGCCGTAATGAAGCCTGTCCCGTCTTCAGGCAGCTCGCTGTCTGGAATATCATATGCAAGATAAATAGAGATGAGGGAACTGTTTTTCAAAAGCTCAAACTCCGCTTTCAGCCCCTGATCATCGAACAGGGTGGCAGCTGCATTATGCGGAATGCCAAGCACCACATGATCCGGCTCCAGGCTCTCGCCATTTGAGAAATCAACCTTATATCCGCTGTCCGTTTTTTCTATTTTAACAGCTTGTGTGTTTTTTAAGATTTGAGTTCCGTCCAGTCTTTCTTCATAAGCGTCAATTAATGCATCCAGGCCGTTATTAAAGGAAAGAAACTTCTTTCCCCTTCCGCTCTGGAACACCGTTTTATTTTCCTCAAAGCCTTTTATGATACTTCCGTACTTTTCTTTATAATCAAACACCTGCGGAAGTGTCGAAGCAATGGTTAAGTCACTGAGATTCCCGGAGTATACTCCCGAAAGAACAGGTGCAATTTGTTTTTCCACCAGTTCTTTTCCGAAGAAATGCTCAAGGAAATCGCCGATGGAATCATTTTTTGTAAAGCGGTCATTTTTCGTATAAAAATCCTTTAAAGCTTCAACCTTTCCCTCTGCAGAGACAATTGTTGATTTGGCAAGAGATTCAACGCTCGCCGGAATCCCAAACACAGAATCCGCCGGAATGAGCTTCAGCTCACCGTCACTGTAAATATAAGACCGTCCCGCTGCATTGTAAACAACGTCTTCTTCTAAACCAAGCTCCTGGATAAAATTCATTGCATCCGCTTTGCGGGCAACAATCGAATCAGCTCCTGATTCGATAACAAATCCGCCTCTTCTTACCGTGCGGATCTTTCCGCCAAGCTGTTCCGCTGACTCTGCCAGCACAAGCCGTATATCCTGATCATTTTCTTTTTTCCATTTGTTCAGTTCATACATGGCGGATAATCCTGTAACACCGCCGCCGATGACTAATACTGTTTTCACGTGTATGCACCTCAGTTTACATCCAATTCATACTTAAAGTGTACCACAACATAAAGCAATGCAAGAATGTGAGGGTTTGTCCAAATGATGAATATATTTGGTCAAAATAGAAAAAACGGAGAGCCGGACTCTCCGTTTCATCATCTCCTGAACCAATTCGCATGCTCATCCATATGCAAAAAAGGAATGTCGGTATCAACTTCACCAGGGATTCTGTCCATTTCAATGTCATGTCCATCGAGCCATCTTCCAAAGTCAAAAAGAACCGGCTCTCTGTCGCCGCCGAGCGCAAACCAGGCCATCATCTCTTGCGGCAGATAGGCTGATGTATGAATGGTCCCGGCCCAGCTTCCATAAAGATCTGAAAAAACGCCTTTATCACTATCATTCAAAAGGCGGAATGCATCATGTGCACCCAGACGCTCCGCCTGACGGCTTTTCATGACATCCAGCCTGCGCATGCTGTCAGCCAGATGGCTGCGATTTTCATCCTTCATGATTTCAAAATGGTTTGTACAGGCTGTTGTCTGACGGACCTGTACACCTCTCGGAGAAGTTTCCACTGCATAGGTCTCTCCGCCTGCGTCATACACCACATAGGTAAAAGAGTGGCGGTGCGGTATTTCCTGCAGCATCTCAACCGCTTCTTTGACATTGGCACATGCCTCTAAAATCAGGCGGCCGATCATGCAGCAGATAAAGCCATCAGCAGGCTTTTTCCGGTTCATGAAATTATAGCCGATTACAAGTCCTTTTTCATTCATGCCATCCATCCGGCCAGTCACCCTCTGGCTCGGACCAATGATCGCATAGCCCTGATCTGTTGGCTGATAAAAGGTATAGCGCCCCTCATAAGTTTTTGGATGATAATCATAATTGCGAATCAGATAGTCATCCCCTGTAAGGATGGAACAGCCTGAACGGACATAATCGAGGCGATATCCGCCAAATTCCTTTAATACCCGCTCCATCGGCCATTGCATTGCTGCCTGAATCCCAAGCAGCTCATCCCAGATTCCGGGGGCAAATCTCGTAATTGCTTTTTTTACTTCTGATTCATTTATTGAAAAGCGCGGCTTTCGCACCTTCCATTGGTCATCCCGGTTTCTGACCGAAAGAGAATCCTTTAATCGTTCTCCCTGCATGAAGCCAAAATCAAAGTGGGTGCCGCGGAATTGAATAACATCACTGTAAATCTTCTTCAAGATGAATCCCCTTCTATTCGTTTCTTTTATTTAGAATAAATGAAGGCTGAATGAAATTCCAGCAGAGAGACTACTGAATTCTAAATCTCTTTCAGTTTAATGCTATAAAACCTCATACTTTTCGGAATTCCTTTTATGGCAAATATTCCGTTATACACTAAGGATCTTACTCTATATTCGGCAAAGCCATCCCCAATTGGCTCATCCAGATGCCCTATCACTTCACCAATTAATCTGGCTGATTTTATAAAACCCTTGTTGCCTTTATGAAGCTTTTTGGCTGACTCGATGATATATTCATCAAAATAACTCTCTGGTACACTATGTATTTCATTCTCTTCCCATATGCGCAATACTTCCTCTGTTTTGGAGAGTGCCTGCCAATCTGATACAAATCCGGTTCTTTCTTCAGCAGATAAAGGGCTTCCCATGTTTTTATCCAATATGAACTTAAGCTTATCTGGAGCAGCTTCACCTGAGTGCCTGAGCTTGTATTGATTCTTTTTCGCAGGAAAAAGCTCCTTATAGGACTGAGAAGTATTAATAACATGCACATTATTATCCTTGTTTCTTAATAAGTGAAGGAAAAACCGCAAACCCGTTTGTTCATCGGCGTTGTCAGCTGTCCAGATCACGATTGGTTTGCCCGCAGGAATGGCTGCGATTTCTTCAATTGCTTTAGCTATTTTTCTTTCATATTCCTTTTCCAGATAATCATCTGGTATATTAATATGATCCTTCACCCATTCAAATCGCTTTTTTCTCCCTTCCTTTTCATGCACCCTCCACAGAGGCCCATTGCTAAAGAAGTCAGGAAAACCGATGACCTTATTTTCTTTACTGAGCCCTGCCTTTAAAGCCCCTGCAGGTGATTCTCCGCACACAATGTGGCAGATTTCATATTCCTGCTCCAAATCCCTCTCCTCGGAATAAAAGAGTACCTTTTCTTGAATATCATGGAGCAGTTCGATGATTTTTTCCTGAGAACCAGCATTGTTTTTTAATAAGTGAACCCTAAGCAATAGGTGGAATAAATAGCTCTTCGCCCCCCGCTCCGGCAGTTTTTCAATGGCTTCCCGCAGCTCATCCAGCATCCTGATCACCCTTTGTAAATGAATTTGAAATCTATCTTCTCTACGAATAAACACGATCATTAGTTTCAGGAGAATGTTATTGATTGCAAAAAGAATTTAAATCGTATAAGATTAAATCGTACACGATATATATATATAGGAGGGATTCGAATGACAACAGTTTTTGATTTTGAAGTTAAAAAAACGAATGGTGACTTGAAATCTCTGAAAGAATACGAAGGAAAACCTCTCATTATAGTAAACACCGCAAGCAAATGCGGATTAACACCTCAATTCAAAGGATTGCAGGAGCTTTATGAAAAGTATAAAGACAGCGGCCTTGAAATTCTTGGTTTCCCTTGTGATCAGTTCAATAACCAGGAATTTGATAATATTGAGGAAACCACTGAGTTTTGCCAGCTGAATTATGGTGTGTCTTTCCCGGTTTTCGCCAAAATTGATGTAAATGGCGACAATACGGACCCATTATTTGCTTATCTAAAAGAACAGAAAAAGGGACTTCTGTCTAAAAACATTAAGTGGAACTTTACGAAATTTCTCGTAGACCGGAACGGACAGGTTGTAGAACGGTATGCACCTACAACTGAACCGGAAAGAATCGAGGATGATTTAAAGAAATTATTGTAAACCCAGATTAGAATCAGGTGATGATGTGAAGGACTTTTTTACACTGGATAAACAGCTATGCTTTGCGGTTTATGAAACAGCAGGCGATTTTACAAAACTATATACAAGTGCCCTGCAGCCATTTGGCTTAACCTATCCGCAATATCTGGTTCTTCTGGCACTTTGGGAAAAGGATGGCATGACAGCCAAAGAGCTTGGAGATAAATTAAATCTTGGCACCGGGACACTCACCCCGATGATTTCTAGGATGGTATCCAACGGATGGCTCCGAAAAGAACGCTCTACAGCGGATGAACGCAAGGTATATATTTTCCTTGAGGAAAAAGCACGCAAGGAAAAACAGGGTATCACCAAAAATGTCGGAGAGGCCATACAGTCCTGCAGCATTGAGCTGAAAGAATATGAAGAACTTATGGAGCATCTCGGCAAACTAAGAATAAAGCTAAGAAGCAGAGGGCCTCGCTAATAGGGGCACTCTTTTCACCGTTTCATGTTTATTCCCTCTCCAAAAAGCCATATTAAGAATAGATAATTGGAAGGGAGCAAATCGCCATGGATTTTTTATCAAGAGAGCAAGTAATCAGAGAATTACAGGAGCCATTCCAGTCTTATTTAGATAAATATGGAATCGATGATATTGGGGTTTACGAGGAAGAGGGCCAGGACCAATACTATTATATGGGATACACGCTGAAGAAAGCAGGGAAAACGTATCATGTTCACAGCCCATTCCTTAAAGATGAGAATGGCGGCTTAACTCCTGCCGGCAATGAATGGATCATTGAATCGGATGAACCCGATCGTGCTGACAGCAGAGGATTCACTAGTGTTGAACAAGCACTTCAGGAATTATAAAGATTGTCTCTGATCTGTATTAATTTTTGAATATTTCGTCTATAATGAAATTGAATTAGGAAGGAGTGAAAGAAATGGCTGTTAATGCCTATTTAAATTTTAATGGAAATACACGGGAAGCAATTGAATTTTATGTAAAGGCATTTGAATTGGAAATGCCTGAGATCACCACTTTTGGTGAATCTCCACAAAACCCTGATTATCCTCTGCCAGAGGAAGCAAGGAATTTGGTTATGCATTCAAGCCTTAACATTAGCGGCAGTAATGTAATGTTTTCAGATACGTTTCCAGGTATGCCTTTTACAGTAGGAAATAACATTAATCTTGCAGTTGTCATTAATGATGTGGATAACCTGAGAAAGTATTTTAACAATCTGCAGGAAGGCGGCAAAGTAACCATGGAGCTGCAGGAAACTTTCTGGAGCAAGAGCTTTGGCCAGTTAACAGATAAATTCGGGATCAACTGGATGTTCAGCCACGAAGAATAACATACATAAGCTAAAATGGAGGCATGCGGCCTCCATTTTTTTATTCATTAAGCAAATGATGAAGCATTCTTTTCTTATTATCGAAAAATTGCTTCATGATGCGGTAATGATTCGTTTCTTCCAGCTTCTTTTCCGAAATGCCGTCCTCAGTGAATTCATATATGGCTGCATCAGGATAAGCCATGATGATGGGAGAATGAGTGGCGATAATAAATTGTGAATGTTCGCTGACCAGATCATGAATTCTTGTCAGCATGGACATTTGGCGCAGTGGGGATAGTGCCGCTTCAGGCTCGTCCAGAATGTAGATTCCATTGCCGCGAAAGCGATGAAGAAATGTGGAGAAAAACGCTTCACCATGTGACTGCTCATGTAAAGAACGGCCCCCAAAGGAGTCAATTACTTTTGGCCCGCTGCCTTCGCTGTCCATTTCTTCAATATTGGAAGCTACATTATAGAAGCTCTCTGCCCTTAAGAAAAAGCCATCTGACGGTCTATCTACGCCCTTAATTACCTTTAAATATTCTCCCATTATAGAATGTGAATCAAAGGTAGAAAAATTAAAATTGAATGATCCGCCTTCTGCATTGAATCCCAGTGCAACCGCAACCGCCTCAAGGAGGGTTGACTTTCCCATTCCATTCTCGCCTATCAGAAAGGTTACTTTCGGGTGAAAAGGCACCTCATCCAGCGTTTTCAGGCTCGGGAGGCTGAAAGGATATTGATTGAATGATGGAATATCTTCTCTTTTAAGCCTAATGCCTCTTACGTATTGTGAACTAAACAGATCCATAAAAAATACCTCTTATATTTTTATAGTCACCTATCTGCCATCAGGGCTGAAACCACCCTTTGATACACCCAGTTGAATCGGTGCATCTTGAAATTCCCGTTCCAGCATGTTAAGAACCACTTTATATGCAGATGGATTATACCATTTCTCCAAGCCAAGCTCATTAAAAACCTTGCGGATTCCAAGCCTCTCGGTCCTTCTCCCTCCGCTTCCATCCCCCATCCAAAAATCGTCGATCGTAACACGGTTAGCAATAGATTTCAGTTTTGCAGGAAATTCCCTCGAACATGGAAGCAGCGGGGCCAGTGTTGCCTGAGTGATAATTCCTGCCTCTTTTATGAGTTTTAGTGCAGCCATTCTTGCAGGGATGGGAGGTGCAGCAGGTGCAAATGCCTTTCTGACTTCTTCTTTATCTGTCTCGATTGTCATGGAGATTCTGATTCGATCTCCGAATTGCTGAAATAAATCGATATCCCGCTTCACCAATGGCGAACGGGTTTGTACATGTAAAAAGTCAGGCTGATTTTCAAGCATCACTTCCAATAAACTTCTTGTCAGTTTTGAAGTATATTCTATTGGCTGGTAAGGATCAGTGGAAGAGGACATAAATAAAGCCACTTTCCCCCTTTTTTTAGCTTTAGCCAATTCTTTCTCCAAAAGCTCAGCCGCATTTGATTTTATATCAATCCATGCACCCCATTCCTCTTCACGGAAGATGGAAACAGGCAGCTCCCTTACGTAGCAGTATTTACAGCCAAAAGCACAGCCCGCATATGGGTTCAATGAATGAGTAAAGTTGTCTATCGCACCTTTGGCAGGTGTTAAGATACTTTTTGATATGATTTCTTTTAGTTGTATGTTCAAGTCAACCACCAAACCGAATGTATGTTCTATATTTAATGTAACACTGTCACCTGCTGATGTCAATAACAGCATAAAATATGCCTGACCCATTAATCGGGCCAGGCTTTACCTATTAATTGTACTATATTAAGTTCCGCAGTATGTTCGATATGGCATGCCGGATGGCTCTGGCAGTTTGCAGTATTCTTCCTGATCTTTTGTATAAGCATAAGGATTCTCGAGTACTGCAAGCAGTTTTTTCATCACGCTGTAATCACCATTGTTAACAGCTGCTTCCAGCGCGTCTTCCACCCGGTGGTTCCGAGGAATGACGGACGGGTTGCTGTTCTTCATTTTCTCATTTACTTCTTCTTTCGATTCCTTCTGCCTGGTCAGTCTTTCCTGCCATTGACCATGCCAGCTGGCAAACTCCGGATCATTATTTACCACAGTGTTTTCAAGCTCACCCAGTGTTAGTGCACGGAAGGTGTTGGTATAGTCGGCTTCAGACTTCTGCATAATCTTTAGCAGTCCGGTAAAAAGAGCCTCATCTTCTGCTTCTTCATTAAATAACCCAAGCTTTGCCCTCATCCCTGCAAGCCAATGTTTCTGATAGATTTTATTGTATTCTGAAATGGCGCCTTGAGCTAATTTTACAGATTCCTCTTCGGCTTCATGAAGCAGAGGCAAAAGAGTTTCCGCAAATCTTGCCAGGTTCCAGCCGCCAATATACGGCTGATTTCCATAAGCATAACGGCCTTCCCTGTCAATGGAGCTGAAGACAGTTGCCAAATCATAACTATCCATAAAAGCGCACGGGCCATAATCAATGGTTTCTCCGCTGATAGCCATGTTGTCGGTGTTCATGACTCCATGGATAAAGCCTATATGCTGCCATTTGGCAATCAGCCAAGCCTGCTGCTGGATCACCTTCTCCAGGAGAGACAGGTAAGGGTTTTCGTCATCTTTTATTTTCGGATAATGACGCTGAATCGTGTAATCTGCCAAGCTTTTAAGCTCCTCAACCGGCCGCCAGTTTGCCGCATATTGAAAAGTCCCCACCCGTATATGGCTATCAGCCACTCTTGTCAGAATCGCCCCCGGAAGCTCAGTTTCCCGGATAACGGCTTCTCCTGTAGTTACAACTGCCAGACTGCGGGTAGTGGGAATTCCAAGGGCATGCATGGCTTCACTGATAATGTACTCCCGGAGCATCGGGCCCAGAGCCGCCCGTCCATCTCCGCCGCGTGAAAACGGCGTTCGGCCGGAGCCTTTCAGCTGAATGTCGAATCGTTTATCCTCAGGGGTTATCTGCTCGCCGATCAGCATCGCCCGGCCGTCTCCAAGCATATTAAAGTGTCCAAACTGATGACCTGCATAAGCTTGAGCGAGAGGTTCAGCATCCATAGGGACCTGACAGCCTGCCAATACCTCAACACCCGTTTCGCTTGTTAATGCGTCTATATCCAATCCCAATTTTTTTGCCAGCGGCCCGTTTAGGATAACCAGCTCAGGGGATGATACAGGGTTTGGCTTCATTGTTGAGAAAAATGTCTGAGGCAGCCGTGTATAACTATTATCAAAACTCCATCCGATTTCATTGTTAGTTGTCATCATAACTCCTTCCTTATCTGCATGGTTTTAAAGTCATTTTCATTTATTATACCCTTTCTAAGGAAATATAGCGGGCATCTTTTGTATGTAAAAAAACCTGACAGCCTGCATTTTAATCTGCCGGCTGTCAGGTCTTCTTATGCTTATTCATCAAGCTCAAACGTTTTACAGGCTGTTTCCTCTATTTCATCCGCTTCCCGGCCATTCTGGCCAATCACATAAATAGAGTCCGCTACACATTTATCACCTTCAGCCCAGTACTTACAGTTTTCCACGTTACACAATACTTCTACTTCCATTCTTGGCCACCTCCTTTTGGTTTACTGAATGTATACCCCTTTTTTAGAGAAATAACCATGTGGGAGATTATCCCATTAAAAAGGAGTGGCTTTGGATGGAGTTAGTTTGAGAGAACGAGGCTTCTTAGTTTTTTCGTCATTTCCGGGGAAGTCAGGTAAATCTCTTCATTGGTAATATACATGAAGGAGCTTTTTTCATTATCCTCGCCAAGCCATAAATGAATGCCGTGTGCAGGAAGATCTCCTTTGTATTCTACTGCTATATCATATTCAGGTTCCTCAATATCTGCGTTGCCTGATTGTTTTACAGCAGTTGTTATTGCCTTTTCAAATACAGCGATCGATTTTCGATCCTTGAAAGAAATAAAGCTTTCTTCATTAATTCCGCCTAAACCCTCTGATTTTGAAACTTTTATTTCTTTGATTTCTTCATCCAGCAGAACCATTGTTTCAGCTGACTGGCAGCCTGTTAGCATTGCTAGAGAAAATAAAATGAATGTGCATAATAAAAAAGGTTTCATTCTCATCCCTCACGTTTAAAAATTATCTTTTTTCGATAAAATGTTGTTTTTCGCTTTGCAATGTTGTCCGTTGATTTCCGCTCCAGGATGCTCAGCGATCGCGGGGCGTGCGCTGAGCATCCTCGACGCTTCGCGCCTGCGGGGTCTCATCTGTCCCGCTACTCCCGCAGGACGTTGAATAAGCTTCCCTGATAAACACCGCACGAAGAAAATGCGCATGCATTTTCGAGGATCTCGCACCTTCCGCTACAATCAACTCAGCGAATTAAACTAAGTTAGGAAAAAGCAACAAACCCTTAATAAAAGAGGATGGACGATTGGCCCATCCCCTAGCATTTTTAATTATTCTTTAAAGCAAAAGCCTCAAGCAATTCACGCACTTCAGCAGTAGATCTTGTGTTCATCAAGTCATTTCTTAGTGAGCTTGCTCCTGGAAAGCCTTTGACATAGATCTTGAAAAAGCGATGAAGAGCCGTGAACGGCCGCAGTTCTAAATGCGCATATTGATCATGCAGATCCATATGCAATCTCAGAAGGTCCAGCAATTCCTCACTGGTGTGATCCTTTTTCTCCTTTTCAAAAGCAAATGGATTATGGAATATGCCGCGCCCAATCATGACTCCATCTATACCGTATTTATCGGCCAGCTCCAAGCCCTTCTCGCGATCTGGAATATCTCCATTGATTGTCAAAAGGGTATCCGGAGCCACCTGGTCACGAAGTTCCTTAATCTCCGGGATCAGCTCCCAATGGGCAGGCACTTTGCTCATTTCTTCCCGCGTCCGCAGATGAATGGAAAGATTAGCAATGTCCTGCTCGAAAATGTGTTTCAGCCAAGCCTTCCATTCGCCAACTTCCGTGAAGCCAAGCCTTGTTTTTACACTGACCGGCAAGCCTCCTGCTTTGGCTGCCTGTATGAGTTCTGCTGCCAATTCAGGGCGGCGGATCAGGCCGCTTCCCTTCCCGTTCTGGGTCACATTGGGTACGGGACAGCCCATGTTGATATCTATTCCCTTAAAGCCCATTGCCGCCATCCCAATACTCATTTGACGGAAGTACTCAGGCTTATCACCCCATATATGGGCGACAATTGGCTGTTCATCTTCTGTAAAGGTCAAACGCCCGCGCACACTTTTGATCCCATCAGGGTGACAATAGCTATCTGAGTTTGTAAACTCAGTAAAAAACACATCTGGTCTGGCTGCTTCACTCACCACATGGCGAAAAACAACATCTGTCACCTCTTCCATTGGTGCCAATATAAAAAATGGCCGCGGTAACTCTAGCCAAAAATTTTCTTTCATCTTTTTATTCCAATCCTCTCATTAAGAGATACTAAAGAAACTCCATATCCCTAAATTAAAAACAGCATATCTATGCTTCTTTTACACTTATACCATGGTTAAGGACTTTTTATCAAACTCCCTGCAGAAGTTTAAAATTTCATACTATGGCCGGGATGTGGCGTTTGTCCCTTCGGATGAGACGCTTTGTCGCCTGTCCGCCTTGCATTTACTATTCCCTTTTTGTTTCGAATGGTTCACACCAGATTTTTGATCACTAGTCATCCAGTTCGAAATCATTTTCCTCCAAATGTTTTGCTTGCGGCTTTTGATTTAAGTACCCTTCAAATTTTGAGCCAAACAGTGTTTCAGGTCTCAGGTAGCGTGAATATTGCGGATCTCTCTTCCATTCGGCAGACTTCAAATCGATAACCCTATGAAAATCTGAGAGGGTGAAGCCTTGTTCCCACCAAGCCCTGATTAGACTCCTCGTCTTCCTGGAGCTCTCCCGATAGCCCGAATCCGTTTTCTCATTGAGATATTGGATGATGGCAGCGTACGGAATTTCCGTTTCCGTTTCCATTTCAGTTTCCTGCCACTTCGAATTCTCACTTCCGTTTAGTTGAATGGGTCCCTTTAATTCTCCCTCAATCTCCCTCAGCCTTTTATAGTCAATCGAGTACCATTTCGTCTGATCCCAATTATGAGCATTGAAGTTATCCGATAGGATATAGCCCTTTTCCTCGAGACCCGCAATCGTTCGCTTAATCGTACTCAGCGACCAGAACGGAAGCTGTTTCTTCCATTCTTCATAAGTGTTGTAGACCCATTTTCGGCCATCCTTCACATTCCTGCTGACCGAAAGCCAATAATGGACATGCTGCAGCATGATCGCCTCCTTCATTCCCAGCTTCACCGCTAGCGATGGAATCAATATAATGGGCCGTTCCCCCACCAAAAACTTGCTCATTGAAATCCCTCCAGAATATTTTCAGAAATAGTTCGCTGAATGTCATAATGATCATCATTGACACGATCCATTGATTCAGCTCCTCACCCTCTATATATAAAGAAAACAGTAAAAAGGACAGGGTGAATTTAAATATTTTTAATATGACTGATTAAAATATCAGAAATGAAACCTTTCAGCTGACTAAAAAAGAGACTATATAGATTATTTTGTAAGTATTCTTTGAAGTACTCTATGGTATTGGTTTGCTCAGGCTGGAGAGCTTTAATGAGGTCAATCTGATCGCATTAGGCGGCGCAAGCGTACACTTTGATTATTCAACAAAAAAAAGAGCGGTAAACAGCATACCGCTCCTCTTTCGCTTGTTTCTGGAAGGAGTGTGAAACAAGCAGATAAATTTTTATTGTTTGTATATTTTTGATTAACAGCTTTCCGCATCAACTGATTATTTCAGTTCAAGAAGTGTGACCGCCTCAACGTGTGTTGAATACATTTCACAGATATTATACACTGGGCGACTATATTACCACTTTTTATAGGAATAATCCTCTTCATTATAGACCCCACCCAGCGCCGAATGATTGACTATATCAAATATATATGTTGGTATGGCTCATTCTCTCCATATGAAAATTTTCCAAATTTCCTTTGTACGTCAAATACTTCAAAATGGATGTCCTAAAACTTCCACCCCCAATAAAGGTAGATACCACCAATTATAGAGGTAATAACTATACGTTCGTTCCCTCAACCTGCCTATAAAAATCTACTAATGTACGCCAAAACAAAGGATTTTATTGTTATTTATCGTTTTATGTTCTTTTACGCTCCATGTTAAAAAATAAAATGCCATTCTTATAATGTTTGTGTCAGAGCAAGAAATAACAAAAATTAGGAGGTCTTACGGTATGGAAAAAGAGTTTCTAACAGTACGCTCATTATCCAAGTTACTAGATAGGAGTGAACAAACAACCTATAAATTAGCACGAGAAGGAGTAATTCCAGGACCTGTAAAGGGGTTGGTAAATCAGTTCGTTTTAATAGAGCGATAGTTATGGAATGGTTACAGAAGGGCGGTACTGCTGATGATAATGAAAACTGAAAATCTTTACAGTTTTTCACAAGCAGCCGAAATATCGGGGGTTACAACTCAAAGATTTTTTGAACTATCATCTTCCCCCTATGTTGAAAAGGTTCAACAAGAAAACCGTTTCTATTTTACAAAAGATAGCATACGAAAATTAGTATTGAGGGGTGATGTTTAATGATAACAGTCGAAGGAGCAAGAAGAATAGTTGACCGCTTTGGGCTTGGTTTTACTGATGACTACATTATTAGACGTATCCAAAGCGGACAACTAGAAAGAGTATCTAAACCTTACAATGGTGTTCATGACAATAGTTATGGCTATGGTGTCAGTATTGAGTCTTTAGTAAAGCTACTACTTGACTATGGAATTACAGAAAATGAAATTGATGAAATTCTACCAGTTTAGAAGTTTGTTAACTTCCTGTTGTTACTATATTGCCGCTCCTTATCAGTTATTCATGGGGTGGTTTTACATAGGGAATACTTATATCGATTTTATCCGTGGTTATCTAGGAGAACACGTTAAAAACTAGCCCGTGTAAAAGCGGTGAACACCGGTAGAGGGTGAAATTTTTCCCAGATCAATACCCGTCGCAGAGCCTTTTGGCTGGTGGCATGACAGAGTTATTTTGAATATACGTGGTAAAGCTGTACCTGGGCACGTTGATGTCATGAAGATACCTCAGGATTAGTCCTTAATATCGCCATCCCCTTTACAGGGGGGTGGTATGTTTCCTCGAATTAGTACCTAAATCCCCCTACCCATTATAAAAAGGGCGAGGAACGAAGCCCCCGAAGTGAGTGAAGCGAACGGAGAATACAGATAGACATTAATTACTTTATTGCTATGTAAATTTCAATCTCCCCATTAGTTGAATATTTTTCAAAATCATATGAGTAAGCCCTCTCTAATAAACCCGCTTCCTCTTGTTCCCATATCTTACTCCAAGTATTAATGACACCTTTTTCGTCAGTAGTATCCACTTTAAAAATTTCGTATTTCTCGTTTTTTGGTATTTCAATAAAAGATTTCCCATAACTTTCTTCAATACCAACGCTTAATGAATAATCACCTTTATAGTCACTCTCATAGTCATAATAAACACCAAAGATACTATTTTGATGATGTTCTAGATTACTATAGGCTTCTTCCCACATATTTTTGATTTTCCCCATTATTTGTTCATCATTAAAATTATTTGTTCTAATGCTGTTGACCAAAAATAATTTCATTATTAATTAGCCCTCCGATACAATTAGTTATTTAATTTCAACCATAAAAGGAACGAAAAACCCATTCTCTTACTAACCTCTAGGACACCTAAATATAGACAATATAAGTATATTTTACCAAACGTTTATATCCATTTCTATAACTCTTTAATTCCTCTTCTAAACTTATAAAAATATCTCGCAACTAATTCCCTATATAGAACGATTGCTACGGTAGAAAGGGGAAATAATAATATGAACATTCAACGAGTTTTTATTGGAACACATGATTTTGAGTCGATAATCTTACACCAATTAGAGAAAGAAATTGAAAAGATTATATCTGCCGCTTACAATGATAATCAAGTAGATATAGTCGCTTTCGATAATGGAGGGCGACAATAATGAGGGTAGCAGGATATATAAGGGTATCAACTAACAAAGAGGGTCAAAAAGAGTCACCAGAAAATCAAAAGCAAATGATTTTAGATTTCATCACAGAAAATCACTTTGACTTATATGACCTTTATACAGACGTTCAAAAAGGAACTACTGATAATCGTGAAGGATTAAAAAAACTTATCCATGACGCTGAAAATAAAGAATTTGATGTAATTGTAGCTAAAGAGTTAAGCAGATTAGGTCGTAATGTGGAATTACTTTATCAACTAAGGCGAGTTGCTGACAATAAAGGAGTTCGATTAATTACTTTAGATGGCAAAGTTGATACACAGGACTTCTCAAAACAAGCTATGTTCGGTCTTTATGCTTGGATTTATGAAAGTGAAAGTCAACGTATTAGCGACCGTATTAAGTCTGTATTTCACATGAGGTATAAAAGCGGAAAATTCTTGGGTAGTATTCCCCCATATGGATATGCACTGAAAGACAAAAAGCTAATAATTAGAGATGATTATACCGTTAGTGTAGTTAAAGACATCTTTGAAAAATACCTTGAAGGTTGGGGACATGACAAAATAGCTAGGTATCTAACTAATAATGATATTCCAACTCCATCACAGGTTATAGGAAAAGCCAATGCAGGTCTTTATTGGCAGGGTTCTACTATTAAGAAGATATTGAAGAACCCCCACTATGCAGGAGACCTTGTACAGGGCAGAGAGACCACTATGAACGTGACTAATAAGACACGCAAAGTAAATGACCAAAGCGAATGGATAACCATTTCTAACACTCACGAGCCTATCATTTCAAGAAATATGTTTGAACAGGTTCAGAGCCTACTAGAACAAAAAGCTAAAAGAGGTCGGGGCGGTACTAGAAAGAGAAAGCACCTTTTTACTAATATCGCTTATTGTTCTGACTGTGGTAAATCCATGCATTATAGAATAAATCGAAAGGGTTATATTTGTGGCTCTTATGCAAAACATGGTAAGAAAGCCTGTTCTAGTCATGTGATTAAAGAGCAACTTTTAGAAGAAATAATCCTTGATGATTTAAAAAAGATAGCTGATGACTTAGTACATCCTAACTTAGAAAGCAAAATTGAGAAAAAAGTAAAAGCCACCGCAAAACAAAATGAGTCAAGATTACAATCTATTGAAAAACAAGTTCAAAAGCAGAAAGAGTTAAAGCGTAATGCTTTACAGAAGTTTATTTCAGAGGATATTTCAAAACAGGATTATGACGATTTTGTTAGTCGGTACAGGAAAAGTTACAACAACTAGAAATAGAAAAAGCAGAGATTAAAAGAGCCATTGATGAGAAAAAAGCAGCTTTTAAAACCTCTGCTATCTTAGAACAACTAAAAACATTCTTAAACTTCAATTCTTTAACAACCGAGATGTTACTACGCTTCGTGGAAAAGATTGAAGTAACAGAAAACAAAGATGTTAAGATTTACTACAAGTTTGCACAGGGTGAGGGGCTATAATTCCCCCTCAATCATTTTTTAAAACTAACTGTGAAATGCACTCCACATGTGCCGTCTGCGGAAACATATCCACAGGCTGAATGCCATTTACTTTATATTTAGAACTCAGGACCGAAATATCCTTTGCCAACGTAGACGGATTACACGAAACATAAACCACTTTCTTCGGCTGGACTTTCAAAATCGTTTTTAACAGCTGCTGATCCAGTCCTGTTCTTGGCGGATCGACGATAACCACGTCCGGCTTCCATCCTTCTTTTGTCCATTTCGGAAGCCATTCTTCTGCCTTGCCGACCACGTATTGGGCATGTTTAATTCCATGGCGCGCCGCGTTTTTCTTAGCATCTTCAATGGATTCCCTGATGATATCCATGCCGCGGATTTCGGCTGCCTGATCGGCCACCCATAGTCCAATCGTTCCGACGCCACAGTATGCGTCAGCTACTTTTTCTTTGCCGGTTAAAGCCGCTGCTCTTTTAACTTCATTGTAAAGCTTGACAGTCTGTTCCGGGTTCAGCTGGAAGAAGGTCCGTGCCGACAGTTCAAACTGAAGATCTCCAAGTGTCTCCTGGATAAAGTCGCTTCCATCCAGATTCATGGTTTCCTGCCCAAAAATAATGGAGGTTTTTTCACCGTTCACATTTTGAATGATCGACTTTACTTCAGGCAGCTCACTTTTAATTTTTTCGATAATGATCTCTTTCTTAGGAAGCTCTTTCTGAGCTGTAATTAATACAATCTGCAGCTCGCCTGTCTGAATCCCTACCCTGGCAACGATGGTTCTCACGATGCCTTTGCGGTTTCTCTCATTATAAATTGGGATTCGCAGATCCTGAATAATCCGTTTCACAGTTTCTGTCGCCTTGGTTGTCTGTGGATGCTGGACTGCACAGTGCTCGATATTAATCAGGCGGTGCGAATTCATACCATATAAGCCGGCCAGCACTTTCCCATCTTTTTGGCCAACCTGGAATTGGCTTTTATTTCTATATCTCCATGGATCTTCCATTCCAATGGTTTCTTTTATATCAAGCTTTTCAGGATTCAGCTTTGTGTGTCTTTCTAAAGATTGAATGATGATATCCCGCTTTTCCTTCAGCTGCTGATCATAGCGGAGATGCTGCAGCTGGCAGCCGCCGCACTCATGATAGACCGGGCATGGGGGCTGGACACGGAACTCCGATTTTTTTCGGATTTTCTTGATTTTGGCTTCTGAAAACTTTGGGTTTACCTTTGTTGCTTCTGCTACAATTTCCTCGCCTGGCAATGCCCCCGGGACAAATACAACCTGCCTTTTAAAATAGCCGACACCTTCACCGTTAATGCCAAGCCTTTTGATTGTCAGCGGGAATGTCTGCTTTAGTTTTAATTTAGCTGTTTGTTCTTGTTTCATGATTCTTCATCACTCCAAATTACTCGATGCTTCTCCACAAATAAAGAGAGGCATAGCTCAAATAAGGATCCCAGCTCTTCGAAAATGTCTCCATTTCCTCGAAAGTCGGTTTCACTTCTAATTTATATAATTTTTTCAACGCATTCTGAATGCCGATATCGGCCATCGGAAAAAGATTTGGCCGGCCAAGACCGAACATTAAAAAGTTCTGAACCGTCCACGGACCGACACCGCGCAATTTGATTAGTTTATCATAAATTTCTTCATCTGAAAGGTTTTCAAGCTCATCAAAGTTTAAATTTCCGGCAGCCGTCTCTTTTGCTATGCCGATAACATATTCAGCCTTGCGTCCGCTGAATTGCAGTTCTCTTAGGTCATCCACTGTCAGTTCTGCAACTTTTTCAGGCAGCGGATAGAACCACACACCCTCTTTTTCAAAGCCAAATGTTTTCACAAACCGTTCTGTTAGTGTGTGTGCAAACGCAAGATTCAACTGCTGGTGAATAATGCATTTCAGGATACATCCATACGGATCAAAATCGAGCACAATAGGCGTTCCATAATGCTCTTCAAATATCGGCTGTAATTCTGTGTTTTGAAAATGCCTGTGAATGGTCTCAAGCGGCAGATGCCATTGGAAAATTTCCGATAGGCGCTCGGCTGCCTTTTCTTTGAGGGGGCCTTCCGTTCCGGAAATTAAAAATTCCGGCTGTTCCGTCGTTCCGATTGCCTTTACTACGGCTACAACCGGCTGATGGTTGAGCAGCAATGGCACTTTCACAAACCTTTCCTCTATATTAACCTGATTAAGAGGGTCGTTTGAAAGCCTGTCCAGTACCAGATCAAAATTATAAGGTCCTTCTACTTGCATCTTTTCCAAGAAGAATCCGTCCTTTATCATTTTCCCCGATTATAGCATTTTTTGCTGTTATTTTTACTAAAATTATTCGCCTAAGCAAAAATAGACCCTGAAGAACAGGGTCTATTTCATGCAGAAATTGGGATATGGCTTTTTTACCGGCCGTAATGGGGGATTTACCGGCCAAGCACCACTTAGGCATGCCACTCCGAAATTTTTATCAGCCAATCCAAATCAGTATAGCATCCGCTCCCCAATCGCTTGTTCCCATGTCAAGTCGTCAAGACTTTTAAAAGTATACCCTCGTTTTTTCAGATCCTGTATGGCTTTTTCAAGTGCATCCGCATTATCCTTTGACACAGTGTGCAGCAGAAGGATACTGCCCGGGTGAATCTGGCGCATAATATTGTCGTAGGAATACTGCCAGCCCTTCTGCCGATCAGTGTACCAGTCCACAAAAGCCAATGACCAGAATACGTGAGTATAGCCTTCCTTTTTAGCTAGTGCCAGTGTACGCTCACTGAATATTCCGCGCGGCGGCCGCAAATAAGCCATATGCTTAACACCTGTCAGCTTTTCGGTTTCAGCACGGACCATTTCAAGCTCTTTGGTAAATTTCTCATCGCTCACTCTTGTCATATCAGGGTGATGCCAGGAGTGGTTGCCAATAATATGGCCTTCTGCCGCCATCCTTTTGACGAGCTCCGGGGCGCTTTTTAAATAATGGCCTGTTACAAAAAAGGCAGCTGGGACATTTTCCTTTTTCAGAACGTCCAGAACCTGTCCGGTATAGCCATTTTCATATCCATTATCAAATGTTAAATAGATCTCCTTTTTGCTTGGATCGCCTTTATAAAAGGATCCATGTCTCTCAAGCAGTGCATCAAGCGGCTTGCCTGCTTCGGCAGGCATCTCATTTTTAGCTTTTTTAAATCCCCAGTGCAGGGGAGAATTGCCGTAGTTTGCATAAGCTGTTCCGGAAAAAAACAAAATAAAAACACTCAGGAAGATACTTATTTTTTTCATCTGAGCTCCTCCAATATTTTTTCTTAGTGTTTGTGAATGAAACAAAATCATTCACAGGGCTCATTGGCAAAAAATTGCACATAAAAAGAGAGGCCGCAGACAGCCTCTCTCCCTGTTCATCTATTAGAATACACGCTCTTTGAATTGAGCCAGCTTCTCAAGTGAAGATTTATCTACATCACTATGAAGACTGTTTCCATGAGAATCCATCGTCACAACTGCAGTAAAGCCTTCAACCTTCAAATGCCACATCGCTTCTGGAATACCGAATTCCATTAGGTCCACACCTTCAACAGACTTGATGCAGTCAGCATAATACTGTGCTGCTCCGCCGATTGCATTTAGGTAAACGCCGCCATGTTCCTGAAGTGCAGCAAGCGTTTTTGGACCCATTCCGCCTTTTCCAATAACCGCACGGATGCCAAACTTTTTCATGATATCGCCCTGATAAGGCTCTTCACGAATACTTGTGGTCGGACCGGCTGCTTTCACATGCCACTTGCCGTCTTCATCTTTCATCATAACAGGTCCGCAGTGGTAAATGACCTGTCCATTCAGATCCACTGGTGCATCATGGTCCATGAGATGATGATGGATCGCATCTCTGCCCGTGTACATCATGCCATTGATTTGAACGACATCACCGACTTTAAGGCTGCGGATCTGTTCTTCAGTGATCGGCGCCTGCAAAGTAACGATGTTTGTTTGCTCAGCTGTCTCCGCTGCTGCCGCAGTTTCAAGTTCAGCTTCAGATGCGCCAAAGTCGATGTGCTCGCCTTCCTGGTACATCCAATCATTGATTTCGCCAGTTTCCATGCTGACTGCTACGCCAAGGCGGCGGAACGCCCAGCAATTATAGGCAACAGATACGAAGAAACTTGCAGGAATTCGGTTCATAACCCCGACTTTACAGCCAAGAAGAGTTGTTTCTCCGCCGAAGCCCATGGTTCCGATGCCCAGCTCATTGGCATTCTCCATCACATAATCTTCAAGCTTGCGAAGATCTTCATTAGGGTTCACATCATCGACAGAACGGAACAGCTGCTCTTTCGCCAGGTCATAGCCTGAAGAGCGGTCCCCCCCGATGCCGACACCGATGAAACCGGCGCTGCAGCCCTGTCCCTGCGCCTGGTAGACAGAATGCATAATGCACTTGCGGATTCCATCCAGGTCACGGCCAGCACGGCCAAGGCCTTCAAGTTCACATGGAAGGCTGTATTGGATATTTTTATTTTCACAGCCGCCGCCTTTTAAAATTAAGCGTGCATCGATATAATCCTTTTCCCATTGCTCAAATTTAATAACAGGAGTGCCAAAGCCAAGATTATCCCCGCTGTTGGCTCCTGTCAGTGAGTCAACAGAGTTCGGGCGAAGCTTTCCGTCCTTCGTTGCCTGGGCAATTGCGTTCTTGATCGCTTCTTTCATGACCAGCTGGTTAGCACCAACAGGCGTCTTAATTTTGAATGTCGGCAATCCGGTATCCTGGCAGATTGGCGACACATTATCATCAGCCATTTTAATATTATTTGTGATAGTATCCAGGCTCATCGCTGCTCTCGTGCCAGCATTCTCTCTTTCTTTCGCTGATTTAATCGCTCGGCGTACATCACGCGGAAGATTTGTGGATGTCTCAACAATCAGCTGATACATGCTTTCCTGAAATTTGTCGATATTCATTGCTTTAGTCCCCTTCCCTTTGCTCCCTATATGCATATATCTTTAATAAAAATTTTAATTGATAATCGTCTACCATTATACTCCTAACTGAAGTGTATTTAAAGACTAAGGTTGCAATCGTTTACAGGATGAAAGGGAGGTATATGCGGGATTAATTGCCGTTTTTCTTAGGACTCCGCCTCTTTGGGCATTATTCGTCCGGATTTATTACCATTTCTCTCTGGTCTCCACCCTTTTGGGCACTATTCCTCTAGATTAACGACCATTTCTCTTAGCACTCAGCCATTTTCGGCACTATTCCTTCCATTCCCACGGGAACCCGGCGTTTCGGCGCAGCCCGCTGAAACTAACCGCCATCAGTTCCAAATCCCCATAAAAAAAGAGCCCTCAGGCTCCTATTTTTAATCGCGGTTATTAAATTCACGGCATTTTGATTCGAGTTCATCGATCATTTCGATCAGACGGTCGATATCCTCGATTTCAGTGTCTTCCGGCTCAATAGCATCCAGTACGTCCAGAAACATATTTAAGCGCTGTTTTAGAAAAGTAACCTGTGAATTTTTATCTTGAATCGGACTGCCCAAAACGTTCTCTCCTTTCGTCTCGATTACATCCTACAGGAAAACTGCTATTTCAGCAAATAGTGGTTTTATTTAATATACCCATCTTGGCAATCCCAGCAACATGGAAACTGATTCAAATTCATCTGTTTACAGTCTTCCTTTAAAAGGAATAGAAACTATACAGAGAGGAGGAAAAGGATGATTTTTTCCAGCTGGCAGGATATATGGAGAGTTCTCTCTATTGGCGCTATGAGTTATATCTTCCTGGTTTTATTCCTAAGGATATCGGGAAAACGAACCTTAACCAAAATGAATGCTTTTGATTTAGTGGTTACCGTTGCCATCGGGTCTACACTTGCCACTATCTTCCTTAACAAGCAGGTTTCACTTGCCGAAGGTCTGACTGCTTATGTTCTATTGATCGGCCTGCAGTATATTGTGGCCTGGCTATCTCTTCATTCAGCCAAATTCAATACATTCATAAAAGCCAGCCCTGACCTTCTTTTTTATAAAGGGCATTACATTGATTCGGCACTAAAAGAGAACAGAGTTATACGATCAGAAGTTTTGCAGGCTGTCCGTTCCAGCGGCCATTCCACGATGGACGAAATTGAAGCGGTTGTGTTTGAGCCAGACGGCAGCATGTCAGTCATTCAAAGGACCAGTTCAAACAGCACAATGAGCAC
Source organism: Cytobacillus sp. GQ23 (assembly GCF_059758675.1). NCBI lineage: Bacteria > Bacillati > Bacillota > Bacilli > Caryophanales > Bacillaceae > Cytobacillus > Cytobacillus sp. GQ23. The sequence continues at coordinate 138,510 of NZ_JCAXER010000006.1, read as the reverse complement.
CCTTTCAGATATTGGCCAAAAGAAAAGCTGATGCCAAACCGGCATCAGCTCTTTAATTGCTCCTCTGTAATTCCTGCTGCTTTCCCTTCACGGCTGGAGTCAGCCGCTCCATATAAACGGCCCTTCTCCCGATCAATCTGGATAGCCTGAACATTTCCGATCCGGCTTGGCTTATCTCCAAATTCGAATCCCATGAATTCCATTTCTCCCTTGGATTTCATGCTTATGCCCGGTTCCCATTCAATTAGCGGGCCTGTTGTGGCAAAAATCCTGGGCTCTTCAATGGCTTCCTTTAAATTCATATCATGATCAATAATATTCACGATCGTCTGAAAAACCGAGCCAATAATAGTTGGACCTCCTGGAGAGCCAAGGGTCAGAACAGGCTGATCATCCTTGAACAAAATGGTCGGGCTTTTACAGCTGACCGGCCTTTTATCCGGTTTTGGCTCATTGACGCCGCCCGGATTGGCATCAAAGTCTGTCAGTTCATTGTTTAATAAGAAACCGTAGCCTTTCACCATAATTCCAGATCCAAATGGATGCTCAACGGTCGATGTACACGCTGCAATATTGCCCCATTGGTCAATTACCGTGAAATGGGTGGTTTCACTTTTTTCTAAATCATCCGGCTGGCGGATAATCTGCTTTGGTTCCCCCTCTTGATAATTCCATGGGTTCCCAAAATCGATTGCATCATTTCTTCTTTTAAAATTAATGGCTTTTACCCTTTCAGCTATATAATCATCATGAAGCAGCCCTTCAATTGGCAGATCTGTAAATTCAGGATCACCTGAATAGGCAACCTTGTCAGCAAAAGCCAATCGCATGGCTTCCGTAATCAGATAATACTTCTCCCAGGACTTTGAATCATATTGGCTCAAATTAAACTTCTCCAGGATTTTCAGAATCTGGATGACCGTCACACCGCCTGCACTCGGAGGAGCTGATGAAGCGATCTTATAGCCTTTGTATTCTCCCCAAATAGGCTCATCGATCGTCAGACGGTAATTCTTAAGGTCCTCAAGTGTCATAAAGCCGCCTTCTTCTTTAAGGCACTTTACAATGGCTTCGGCAATCTCTCCCTCATAAAAAGAAGAAATTCCTTCTTTTTGAAGGATGCGGAATGTCTTCGCTAAATGCTCCTTTACAAGGCTGTCACCAGACTTAAGAGTTTTGCCTTCCGGAAAATAAAACGCTTTGGCTTCCTCACCAAGTCTGTAATGAAAGTTCTGAAGAGCTTCCTCCAGTACCCAGTTCACTTCCACACCGCTTTCCGCTGCTTGGATTGCCGGCTGGATCAGATCGGCTAATGGTTTGGATCCATGTTCCTCAAGTGCTCTTTCAAAAGCTTTTAAGATACCCGGAATGCCTACTGCAGACCCATGCGTAGAGCGTTTGCGGAAGTCGATTACTTCTCCGTTGTCATCCAGAAACATTTCGGGATGAACGCCCTTTGGAGCCCGAGTGTGGCCATCAAATATTTTTACATCTTTTTTCTTATTATCATAAACCATTAAAAATCCGCTTCCGCCAATACCTGTCATCATCGGCTCTACTACATTTAAAGCAAATTGGATGGCCGCTGCAGCATCCACTGCATTGCCGCCATCCCGCAATATTTTTTCTCCTATATCTGTAGCAACCGAATGAGGACTCACTACCATCCCCTTGGTTCCAACAGCTGTTTCTCTATCATGAGATTGTTTTTCCATATCGTTTGATAATGATTTCCCTCGTCTATACCCCATAAATGTAACCTCCAAAAAATGTCCTATACCTGTATATAAGGGTTACCCCGTCTCCGTATATCTAAAACAACCATCATTAGGAAATAAAGCCAATTAAAAATCCTCCACTCATACGAGCAGAGGATGTTTAATATCATTCATTAAAGGTTATTGCTGTTCTTTTGAGTCCCGGGACTGTAAGTGACTGCACTTTCACTGCGCTCTGTCGGAAAAGCAGTATCAGTGCCGCTGGCTGAGCCTGCAGACTGATAGTTTGAGCCCGATGAAGCTCCGCCGCTTCCTGCAGGGCTTTCCATTAATTCTGAACCTGCGTCTTTTACTTTTGATCCGATATCAGCCAGTTCGCTTTTTGCTTCCTTTGCTGTTGACATAGCATCGCTAGAGACCTCTTTTACCATGTCCATATTGCCGAAGACATCTTCATTAACACGCTGATATAAACTCTGTGCGTCTTTGATGGCATCTTTCAGGGTATTGGAAGCACTCTTAAATTGGTTAATCATCGTTTCTTTTACTTCACCGGGATTTTCCTTCACTTCTGAAATAAGATTTGCTGATGAATCCTTAAGATCCATTGCCTTTGTTTTCACTTTTGTTCTGGTTGTACTGTCAAGCATGGCCAAGGCTCCGCCGATAATGCCGCCAATGACAATGCCCTTCATCAGCTTGCTGTTCTGTGAATTATCCTGATCATAAGCCGTATTCATTCCTTGTCCATAATCAGTGCTCAAAGTATTTGTGGTATTATACGAGTTATTCTGTTCCATGTTAAATCCTCCTCTTATTATTAAAAATGTTTCGTCTGTGATATTGGATTAATTCCCGCATGAGGAGAAAATAAACGTTCTAATCCTAATTTTAGTCTAAACTATCGATTGACAAGGGGTTCCAAAGATTTAATAATGACAAAGGACTTAGATTTAAAAGGAGATTTATATGAAAACACAACTTTCACCTATAACACCGGAATATGATCCATGGGAAGCTTATTCCGACATCGATCAGCACGGAAAAATGGTGCTTTCAAATATTGAATTTACAACCACTGTATTATGTAATATGCGCTGCGAACATTGCGCAGTCGGATATACCCTTCAGCCTAAGGACCCTCTTGCACTGCCTATCGACTTGCTTTTGAAAAGGCTGGATGAAATCCCCCTTCTAAGATCACTGAGCATCACAGGCGGAGAGCCGATGCTTTCAAAAAAATCGGTTGAAAATTATGTTGTGCCCCTGCTTCGCTATGCACACAACAGAGGGGTCAGAACTCAGATTAATTCAAATCTGACACTGGAGTTAGCCCGTTATGAAGAAATTATTCCTTATTTGGATGTCCTTCATATTTCGCATAACTGGGGAACGGAGGAAGACTTTATTGAAGGCGGCTTTGCGATGATGGAACGAAAGCCGACAATAGAGCAGCGCCAGCGTCTTTTTTACCGAATGATTGAAAACAGCAGGGAGCTCGTAAAAGCAGGAGTGATGGTTTCTGCTGAGACCATGCTCAACAAACGGACATTGCCTTATCTTGAGAAAATCCATAAACAAATTACAGAGGAAATGAACTGTCAGCGCCATGAGGTCCATCCGATGTACCCATCCGATTTCGCCTCTTCGCTGGAAACACTAACTCTAAAAGAAATGAGATCAGCTATCCATCATTTATTGGATATCCGAAATGAAGATACATGGATGCTGTTTGGCACCCTGCCATTCTATGCCTGCAGCAGCGACAAGGAAGACCTGGAGCTTCTAAGAAGACTGCACGCAGCTAAAAATGTGACTGTCCGCAATGATCCAGACGGAAGATCACGTTTAAATGTTAATATTTTCACTGGCGATGTCATTGTCACTGACTTTGGTGATACACCGCCGCTTGGGAATATCCAGACCGATCAGCTTGAGGATATTTATCAGAAATGGAGCAGAACAGAACTCGCCGATTCACTGAACTGTCATTGTTCGGCTGTTAAGTGCCTTGGCCCTAACGTTCTTGTGAAGAACAGCTATTATAAAGAAACAGATTTTAAGACAAGACGTACAAATATCTAAAAAAGAGCCAGCCCGCATGTTGGGCTGGCATTGTTTTTGCAAAAATAGTAAATGTTGAACGCGCTCCTTGGTACTTCTAATTATTTTGGCCTTTCTGAAACAACAAACCCAAAGGTCACATGGTCCTGAATCGGAATCCAGGCACCTATTCCCTGGGAGGTAACATTTTTAATGACAATCATTTTTTTGCTGCCTTTCAGCATTAAATACACTTCTCCATACGTGACTTTCCCCTTTTCGTTGATAGCTGGGGCATAGCCGTATAGATAGCCTAATCTTTTAGGCGGGATATTATAGATATGGTCCTTTTTGGTGCCCGCGCCTATAATTGTTTCAAAGGCTAGAGGCAGACCTGACTTCTCCATGGCTTTCAGAAGCATCATCTTTTTAACATCCTCAGCATTGGGAACCTTGGCAGTCAGACCTCCGCGGACAACCTTTTGGGCTTCCTGCACATAATGAATCTGATATGGTGCCTTGCCGCCCCGGTTATCAAAATAATTTGTGTTAATCCTCTGGTATTCCCAATTTGGAGAGGTTTCGGCAGACTGATAATTTAACGGCCATTGACCGAGGTAGACGATCGCTCTATAGCCAAGCGCAAACGGTGTACTGCTGACAGATGTTTCATTCAGCATCCGGATAAGATCCGGATTTTCGATAGGAACCTTTGATGAATCAATCAGCTGCTGGGTTAATTCACTGGGCTGAAGCGTCGGCATATCCTGTGCAGGGTTCGGATACGTATTTTCCTTCGTTACATTCAGCACAGAATTAGGGACAACAATAGCCTTTGGCTGCTGTTTTGCCGATTTCTCAGCCCCTTTCTGCGCTTCTGCAGCCGGATGAATTGACAGCATTAATATAAGACCTAAAAAAAGAATGCTTACGTATTTTTTCATGGTGTCTTTCTCCTTTCAAGTCACAATCTTTTTAGGTTGATCTTAGTTTTTTCGGAGTAAGGGGATATTATCCCTCCCATGAAAAATAAGGCTTGTTTATGAAAAATTTAATTTTGTAATGAAAATGTAAAAATCAGAATATTTACAAATATCAAATAACAGTTTATAATAAGATTACTAAATTAAAGGAGGGCAGTGGAAGTCAACCCCACTATTATGTCAAAGGAGGAGAATCGTTTTTTTGTTAAGTCATCTGCAAGACAGTAATGATCAAACATCATCATGAAGGTTGGTGATCAATGACTGAAAGCGAACAGAACATTCTCTGAAAGAACATAATCCTTTAAAAAAGTACTTAAATACCCATATAAATAACCGGCCCTGAGATTTTTTCAGAGCCGGTTTTCTGTTTGCTATAAAAGATAAAATCCGATTCCCATGATCACGTAAGCTGCCAGCAGAGTGGCTCCTTCAAACCAGTTGGTTTCTCCATCATTGCCAATGACAACCATCAGCAGGACGGCCGTAACCATGGCAATCAGCTCAGGTAATGTAAAAACAAGCGGCATGGCTGTCGGGAACAGAAGCGAAAGCAGTACCAGGACTGGCGCGACAAACATCGCAACCTGGAGGGTGGAACCTACTGCAATTTCAACAGCAATATCCATCTTATTTTTATAAGCCATAATTATAGCCGAAGCATGCTCTGCCGCATTTCCGACAATTGCCACAATGACTACCCCAATAAACAGTTCTGACCAGCCAAACGTTTCTCCAACTTCTTCGAAGGTATGAACCAGATTCTCTGATACATAAGCAACAGCAATAGTGGAAATGGCAAGTACAGCAATGGCTTTCCCTTTGCTCCACTCCGGGATTTCCTCCTCATGTGAGCCCCGTTCTTCTTCTGTTGATTGATAGACGCCCCGGTGGGTGACCAGTTTGAAGAGCAAGGCAGCTAAATACAAAGCGATTAAAATGACAGAAATGCCGATGCTGAACGTGATCGTCTCCGCTTCGTCCATGGTCATTGAAAAAACTTCAGGAATGACAAAGGCCACAATAACGGCAAACATCAGAAGTCCTGAATTGTGGCGGGCATCAAAGACATTAAAGCTTTGTCTCTTGAATTTCAGTCCGCCAATGAAAAAGGAAAGTCCTGCCACCAGCAGTAAATTCCCCAGTACGGATCCCGTCAGTGATGCGAGCACAACACTGATCAGACCTGCTTTTAAAGCGAAGATTGATATGATTAGTTCAACCGCATTTCCAAAGGTGGCATTCAGCAATCCGCCAATTCGGGGACCCGCTACTACTGCAAGACTTTCTGTCGCCCTTCCCATATAGCTGGCCAGTGCAATAATAGTGATGCAGTAGATCGCAAACAGCAAGATATTGGACCAGTGCATCAATGTACCGATGACAGACAGCGGCACACCTGCAAATGCCAATACCATGAACACTTTATTAGTCATATTGGCTACTCCTTCCCTTCTTAATATTTTTTAGTATTGCCTGCACTTTCCTGCCTATGTGATTATATGCAAGGAGTTTATGTAAAACGTACTTTCTCTTTAGCCATTTTAGGGGAAAGTCAAACTTGGAGGATACGGAGGGCGACTGGATATAAACCGATATCTACCTTTTATAAAGAGGCTCTTTTCATATAGATTCTTGTTTTTCACTTTTCAATGTTGACCGTTGATTGCAGCGAAGGGATGCTCAAGCGTTCTGAGGGGCAGGCGGTGAGCCTCCTTGGCGCTACGCGTCTGCGGGGTCTCACCTGTCCCGCTACTCGCTGGGCATTGAATAAATGTTAGCGTGAACGGCCTCAATCGAGCGGATTGAGACCGTTTGTGGCAGAAAATGTCATCGTAAACAGCCACAATCGAGGGGATTAGTACCGTTCGTGGCGAGTTTTCCCGAGTACGCACCGCAGAAGAAACTGCGCATGCATTTTCGAGGATCTCGCACCTTCCGCTCCAATCAACTCAGTAAATATAATACAAAAAGCTGCCGTCTAAACAGCAGCCTTCTGCATTACTTTATCGCATGTTTTGCTAATGCCTGAATGGTCATATCATCCATCGGCGGGTTATGCAGGCCGGCACGTACATCCCTGTAATAGCGCTGGAGCGGATTTTGTGCTGATAAACTGCGTGCACCTGCCACACGCATGGCCAGATCGACTACTGTAATGGCCGCGTTGGTTACAGCGAGCTTAACCGCTCCCAATTCAGGCTGCATTCCGCTTCTCGTTTCGCCGCTGGCTTCATCCCATTTATTTGCAACCGAATAGAGGAAATGACGCGCCCTCATGAGTTCAAATTCCATCTCGCCAACCTTTTGCTGAACATTGGGCAAGTCAATAATGGCACCGCTTATACTGTTCGGGGAATAATCCTTCGCAAAGCTAATGGCATAATTCTGTGCCGCCTGAGCAATGCCCAAATAACAGGCCGGAATGTGGAGAAGCCAGCCGGCTGCACCTTTTTTGCCTGGCTGAAACATCTCGACAAGTGCATCCTCCTTAACCTTTACATTTTTTAAAAGAAGGTCATGGCTGCCTGTTCCTCTCATTGCAATGCTGTCCCATGTTTCCACAATCTCAAGGCCGGAGGAGTTTCTCGGAATTAAAAAGTTTCCTATTTCCCCGCTTTCTTCAATCGCTGCACTCACATTGAAGTAATCCAGCACAGGGGCCATGGTGGTAAAGCTTTTCCGGCCATTAATAATCCAGGAGTCCCCTTCTTTTCGTGCAGAGGTAACCGGCTTGCCTCCCCTTGTAGGGCTGCCCGTCTGCAATTCTGTTGCACAGTTATTCATTAAAGCACCCTTTTTTACTTCTTCACACAGGTTCTTAAATACCTCTTCATCCCAGTTGTTTTTCTCGCCAAGGCTTTTGATAATCCCCATATGCCACCCAATGGACAGGGCGGTGGAGCCATCTCCTTCTGCGATCTTCTCTTGGAGCTTCAGAAATTCAGAAAGGGAAATTTCTGCGCCTCCGTATCGTTTAGGGACGGTCAAGGAGGTGTAGCCGGATTCTTTTAGTTCATTAATATTCTCAAACGGAAACAGGCCTTCTTCATCGTTTTTGGCTGCTCTTGATAAGAAATTTTGTGAGAGCTCTTCCATGAGCCTGATTCTTTCTTCGGTGGTTTGCAAGTCTTGGAATTTCAATGCGGGGCACCTCGTTTCTGCTTCAATTCTTATTATTTTTATAGGAATTATTATACTATTATTCTACTGCCTTTAACAAAAAACAAGGAAGAGGCATCCCCCTTCCCTGTCCGCATGTTAAATAAGTTCAAATGTCTCTTCTATTTCAATGCTTTCTTCCACTGAGCGCACCATTGAACAGTTCTTTCTGGTCAATTCCATTGCCTTGTGGAGCTTCGCCTCATTTAGGTCCGTTCCTTTTATGATGAAATGAATCTGTACCTTTTCCACCCGGTCAGCCTTTTCAGGATTTCTTTCAACTCTTGTTTTTATTTTAATGTCTTCAAACTCCATGCGCATTTTTTTCATGATTTTCCTCAGAACACCGCCGCTGCACACAGCCAGCGAAGCGACAAGCAGCTGGTACGGCCTGAAGCCATACTCTTCATCTCCTGCCACCTCCAAACGCCCAAATGGCAAATCGGTATAGAAGCCAACTTCTTCCTTCATTTTAAATTCCATGGTATTCGCCCCTTTTTATCTTATTATTAGTAGAGATTACACTAATTCTCTTGCAAACAAAATTATTTTGACCATAAACTTACTCTTGCCAAGATAACTTATTCCCGATACCATCATTTAGGAGACGATACTATTTCACGTCAGAAAAAGAGGTTTTTTTATGAATAAAGAAACAATGCGTTTTTGGATTCTCATCAGCATTGTGGCCATTTCAGGCTTCAGCCAGGGAATGCTGCTGCCGCTGATTGCGATTATTTTTGAAAATGACGGCATTTCCTCAAGCTTGAATGGTCTAAATGCAACAGGTTTATATATCGGAATCCTGCTTATTTCACCTTTTATGGAATATCCATTGCGAAAATACGGCTACAAGCCGGTCATTATCCTTGGCGGATTATTAGTTGTTGTATCTCTCATGCTTTTTCCGCTCTGGAAATCTTTTTGGTTTTGGTTTGTGCTGCGTCTGCTTATCGGAATCGGCGACCATGCCCTGCATTTCGGAACGCAAACATGGATCACCTCCTTTTCTCCGGAAAACAAACGCGGCCGGAATATCTCCCTGTACGGACTTTTCTTCGGAGTTGGGTTTGCTGTAGGACCGTTAATGGCACCGCTTGTAAAAGTAAATGAAACGATGCCGTTTATTATTTCATCCATTCTATGTCTAATTGCCTGGCTGTTTTTATTCACATTGAAAAATGACTTCCCGGAGCAGTCCATCGAAATTAACTCTTTCAGAGAAACCATGAAGCGTTTTTCAAAAGCCGCAAAATATGGCTGGGTAGCCTTCCTGCCGGCATTGGGATATGGATTTCTTGAAGCTTCATTGAACGGCAGCTTTCCCATCTATGGCCTGCGCATCGGGCTGGAGGTTTCAAGCGTTTCCCTGCTTCTGACTTCATTTGCAATTGGGGGCATCCTATTCCAGCTTCCTTTAGGTATCATGAGTGATAAGTTCGGAAGACGCCATGTACTAATGAGTGTCCTTTTTATCGGATTTTTAAGCTTTGTCGCAGCAAGCATGCTCGAGGAAATAGTGCTTGCTCTGACGATTTGCCTATTCATTGCAGGCATGGCCGTCGGATCCACCTTTTCACTCGGCATCACCTATATGGCAGACTTAATGCCAAAGAACTTGCTTCCGACAGGCAACCTGCTTTGCGGTGTAGCTTTCAGCATCGGAAGCCTGATTGGCCCTTATTTCGGCGGCCTTTTCATTGAATTATTCAAGACGATCAGCTTTTTCAACATTATCAGTGTGATGCTATTGATGATCTTTGGTGCCGTCACCTTATTTGGGAATAAGGGTCAGGTGCTGGAGAAAAGCCAGTCATTTTAATTTTCATGTAACTGTTTCGCTTTTCTTTTCATAGGGTATATAGTAAAATAAATGTAATAGAATACAATAATTGCATAATGCTAGCTGCATTACTGATTTTAACGCTGTCACCTATTTGGTGGCAGCTTTCGTTGTTTTTTAGGGGTATTGAATGTGATTATTCTTCTCAATAAGATAATTGAAAAAATAGTAAATTTATATTTTAGGAGGACAAATGATGAGTATGGAGGCAAAGGCTCTGCTTAACAATAGCCCAGGATCCCAAGAAAATCTTTTAGAAAAAATGAAACCCCATGCTGAATTAATTGCCGCCCTTCTAAGCGGTGTATTGATTTTAACAGGCTGGCTGCTGGACCGAAACGGAATGGAAGCTGGTTCAATCGCTGCTTACCTGCTGGCTTTTGTGATCGGCGGCTTTGCGAAAGCAAAAGAAGGCATCGAAGAAACCATTGAGAATAAAGAATTGAATGTTGAAATGCTGATGATCTTCGCTGCAATCGGCTCAGCAATTATCGGCTATTGGACAGAAGGCGCTATCCTGATATTTATTTTCGCAGTCAGCGGCGCTTTGGAGACCTACACCATGAACAAAAGCCATAAAGAAATCTCTTCCCTAATGGAATTGCAGCCGGAAGAAGCACTGAGAATTACGGATGGGTCAGAGGAACGTGTACATGTCTCAGCGCTTGAAATCGGGGATTTAATCCTTGTAAAGCCGGGTGAACGGGTCCCCTCTGATGGAACGATTGTAAAAGGCCTATCATCGCTGGATGAAGCTGCTATAACGGGTGAGTCTCTGCCCGTTTCCAAAGGGGCAGATGACCAGGTATTTGCAGGGACAGTGAATTTGAACGGATCGATTACAGTTGAAATAACAAAACCGAATAACGAAACCCTTTTTCAAAAAATTATTGAGCTGGTGCAATCCGCTCAAAGCGAGAAATCCCCTTCACAGCTTTTCATTGAAAAATTTGAAGGTACTTATGTCAAAATTGTTTTGGCTGTTGTGTTTCTTATGATGTTTGCTCCACACTTTCTGTTGGGATGGAGCTGGACAGAAACCTTTTACAGGGCCATGATCCTTCTTGTTGTGGCATCACCTTGTGCCCTTGTCGCATCGATTATGCCTGCGACTTTGTCCGCCATTTCAAATGGCGCGAGACACGGCATCCTCTTTAAAGGCGGTGTGCACCTTGAGAACCTGAGTCATCTTAAGGCAATTGCCTTTGACAAAACCGGTACACTGACAAAAGGTAAGCCGGAAGTTACCGATGTAGTGGTTAAGGATGGGCTTTCCAAAGAAGAACTGCTTCTAAAGGTGGCCTCCATCGAGAGCCATTCAAACCATCCGCTTGCTAATGCCATCGTCAAGCATGCAAAGAAGGAACTCTCTGAGCCCCTAATCCGTCCGGAAAGCATTGAAGATGTAGCGGGTTATGGTGTGAAAGCTAAGGTTCATCAGGATGAATGGAAAATCGGCAAAGCCTCTTTTGTCGGTAATACAGAGGCAAATGCATTTGCAGACGGAGCAGCCGACCGCATGGCAAGCGAAGGAAAAACCGTTGTGTTTGTACAGAAAAACGATGAAGTCATCGGTCTGATTTCCCTGAAGGATGTTGTCCGCGAGGAAACCAAACAGGCAATTGGCCTTTTAAAGAAACAGGGAATTTACACGATCATGCTGACTGGGGACAGCCAGACAACAGCAGCAGCGATTGCAGGCGAAAGCCATGTCAATGAACATATTGCTGAATGCCTGCCTGAAAACAAAGTCGAGCATTTGAAAAAGCTGAAAGAAAAATACATCAATGTTGCCATGGTTGGTGACGGAATTAACGATGCCCCTGCTCTGGCCACTGCCAATGTCGGAATTGCTATGGGCGAAGGAACAGATGTAGCACTTGAAACGGCTGATGTGGTTTTAATGAAAAATGACCTCCCCAAAATTGCAGAAGCCATTGAACTGTCAAGGCGGATGAATCGCATTATCAAACAGAATGTCATTTTCTCCATCACGGTAATTATGTTTTTAATTGCATCCAACTTCCTGCAGCTGCTTGACCTTCCATATGGAGTGATCGGCCATGAAGGGTCAACGATTTTAGTTATTTTAAACAGTCTGAGGCTGTTAAAATCATAAGGAAAGCCTGGGAATTCAAATTCCCAGGCTTTTTTATTAATTAGTGATAGCCGTTCTGCCCGTTAGCAGAACCGGATGTTTTTTGTTTTGGTTTGTTTTTGCCTTTTTGCTTCGTACCGCCATCTTTTTTCGTATGTTTTGTCATATCGATACCCTCCTGATGTATTCATTTTCCCCCATTACTAGTGTGTAACGGAGAGTCAATTTTTAAGAAGGTAACTTTTTCATCAGCAATCGTCTTTATTGATTTTCGAATAGGTGGCATTGATTTCTCCGCCTACAATGATGATAATGCCGGATATGTAGAACCAGATCATAAGCACGATAATAGCGCCAATGCTTCCATATGTTGCGGAAAAATTGCCGAAGCTGCTGACATAGTATGAAAAGGCCAGTGATGAAAGCACCCAGCCGATTGTAGCAAAAACGGCACCTGGAACAGCGCTGATACAGGTTAATTTCTTATTAGGCGCAATCCAGTACAGCCCTGTAAACACCACAAAAAGAATGAACGGACTCACCAGCCAGCGAATCATATTCCAAATGGCCAGAAATTGGCCTGATAAACCAAATTCCGAAGAAATAAACAAGCCAATCTGCCTTCCGAAAACAGGAAGAAGCAGAGCCAGTACAAAGACAAAAATCATTGCAAATGTAAGCAGGATCGACATCCCGCGTGCAATAATAAAATGGCGGGTTTCCTTTACGTCATATGCCTTATTAAAAGCCTTCACCACGGCATTGATTCCATTCGAAGCCGACCAGAGGGTAGCAATGATCCCGAAGGAAAGCAGCTTTCCATTCCGCTTCGTAATCTCATAAATATTGGTTTCAATCAGCTTCATGGTCTCTCCCGGTGCAAAATCACGGACAACATTTAAAATATCCTGCTGTGTGATCGGCAAATAAGGAACGAGCGTGACCAGAAAAATTAACAGAGGAAAAAGAGAGAGAAGAAAGAAATACGCTAATTGGGCAGCAAGTCCAAATACATCATCTTCCTCTACTCTTTTCCATAAGTTTGGAATTAGAGCCGAAAGAGTTCGTCCCATTCCAACACCTCACTTGTTATTAATGCGGAAGCTGTACTGAATCATCATCAGATTTGTCCGGCAGTTCACTTGATCCATTTGGTTTAATATCTGAAAATGCCTGCTTTGTATTCTGGACAATCTGTGTTACTTCCGGTGCCATTTCCTTTATTTCTTCCACAGTTCCCGTAATAAAAGCGACGTCTTCACTAACCTGGTCAATGGCGGTTTTGACCTTATTGGAAACATCCTTCACCTGATTCACTGCTTCACTTGGGTGCTTTAAATAATAGCCGACATTGCTGGATGTTTTCCGGCAATTATCAAAAACAGTTTCTCTTGTGGATTTGTCCAGAAGGCTTAGCGCACCTCCTGCAAGCGCACCATACATGACACCTTTCCAAAATAATGATTTCCCCATATTTTATTCTCCTTTAGCTAAATTATTATATGAAAATTTTATTCAATTTTTCCCTTTTTTCGGTTCTGCGAAACCTGACTCGTCCAATGGCCAGCTTCTCCTTTATTTTCTACTAATTTCCATGGTACATGCAAGTCTAATTTAAGTTGACAATTTGCTGATATCGTGGAAAGATGATAAGAAAAGTGTACGCGTTTAATTACATAGCGATGAGAGGGTGTTGGGAATGAGTAATTTGTCTGTGAAATCGGCTGAGAATGTGGAGTTTATGATTGAGGCTATTAAGGAGAAGCTGAAGGTTTTGAATTTAGGTGCTATTAAGCCATCGCATTTTGATGAGGAAATGTATGAGGAATTGAAGGATATTTATGATCTTGTTATGAAAAAGGATTCTTTTAGTCCGAATGAAATGCAGGCGCTTGTTGAAGAGCTGGGGAATTTGAGGAAGAATAAATAATTTTGGGAGCAGCCATTTGAGGGCTGCTTTTTTGATGGGGTTAGGTATCCATATAAACATTATATGCATCTGTTGATTTGGGTGCTGATTTCCGCTGCAGGGCCTCGCTTTCCACGGGGCTACCGGGAGCCTCCTCGACGCTTTGCGTCTGTGGGGTCTCCCCTGGGTCGCTACTCCCGTAGGAGTCGAGTCCCTTCCGCTCCAATCAGCACGGTTTAATAAGGAATTTTAGAAAATCAAATCCCGAATAAATAACTCCTAAAAAACCCCCTGCCAATTAGGCAGAGGGCTGTCGATTTCATTATCCTAACACTTTAAGCGATTCACGTGTGAATGCCGGGATGTCGTCAGGCTGGCGGCTTGTAACTAGCTGGTTTTGGCATACGACGACTTCTGAGTCCTGGAATTTGGCTCCTGCGTATTCCATGTCCACCTGGATGGATTTGTAGCCGGTTGCGGCACGGCCTTCGAGAGCCTTGGCTGTGATCAAGAGCTGTGGTCCATGGCAGATCGCGAAGACTGGTTTCTTTTCATCCATAAAAGATTTGGCAAATTGGACAAATCGGCCATCGGCACGAAGCTGGTCAGGCGAGAAGCCTCCTGGCAGGAATAGGGCATCAAAGTCCTGCGGGTTTACGCTGTCAATGCTCTGATCTATTTGAACAGTGGCTTCACCCTGTTTTCCTTTAACAGATTTGCCCTGTTCCTTTTCAATCGTCACGACTTCATGTCCTGCTTCTTTAAAAGCTTGTGCAGGTTCCGTGTACTCACTGTCCTCGAACATCTCGGTAATTAAGCATGCGATTTTTTTACTCATTTATACCATCTCCTTATAAAAATCTTCACATAAGGAGATTTCCCTCAAGGCACAATCTTAAACGTAAAAAGCTTAAAACACACCGCTGTCCATTCTTCTCGCAAAATCAACAAACCGGAACTTGTCCGGTCTGTGCCGGGATTCTGTGTACTGAAACAGAGCCGCATCATCAAAGTAAATATAATTTTTTACCACGACGATAGCATGGAACCCTTCCATATCCAGATGCCTGCGGTCTTCAGCAGTTGGCTCTTCCACTGTGAATTCCTTTTTGGCAAAGCTGATTTTTTTTCCGAGTTCACCCTCAATGTAGGCAAAGATAGAGTTCTGGCAAATTTCTTTGGTTAACCCCGGGACAAACTTTTCTATTAGAAAATCCTTGTCCAAAATGATCCGCTCATCTTCAATTTTCCGGATCCGAAACACTTTCCATATCTTTTCATCTTGATCAATTTGAAGATGCTTCATCTTTTCAGCATCAGGCTGAGTCAGGGAAAATTCCTCCACAAGTGTTTCCGCACGCTGTCCCATTTTCCCGGCCAGCTCTTTAAAGCTGACAAGGCCCGATATGGGAAACTGCAGTTTTTTTAAATCAAGGACCATCGAGCCCTTTCCGCGTATTTTCTGAATAAAACCGTTTTGCGCCAGCAAATTCAGCGCTTTGCGGATCGTTTCCCTTGAAGTGGAATACATCCCCGTCAATTCATGTTCAGATGGCAGAATGGATCTGGCGGGATACTTGCCTTCCTGGATTTGCTGGGCGAGCTCTTCATATATCATTAAATATTTATTATTTCTCATTTCAATCACCATTTCAGTCAAGTTACCCCCATTCTACCATTAAATGAGCGGGCTTTGAATTATCGGCCGGACAGCTGGATAAAATACCATCCGCCTTCCGTTACGACCGGCTTGAAGGTTTTCACTTTAAGCTTCAGCTCTTTCGCGAGATGATGGATATCCTCCTCGGTCGGAGTTGGATAAAGATTTTCAAAGGCAGAAAAGAAGCTGTTGAACACACTGGAAAACTCCTCGCCTTTTTTTGAATGAAGAATGGGGGTGATAATGGTAATGGATCCTTTCCGGCTAAGCCAGCTTTTAAGCCGGGATAGAAGCTGCCTGCGATCCTCCGGCTGGATGTAGTGAAGCAGGTTATTGACCATAATCAAATCAGCCTGATGCTCTGGAGAGTATTCATGAACATCTGCTGTAACGATTTGAATGTTAGGAATGTCTTTGCAATTAGTTCGGGCAGATTCTGCAACCTCTTCATTCATTTCAATTCCTGCCAGTTTGGCATTCGGGAACTTCTGGCTGATTCTGCTTAAATAGCCGCCTTCCCCGCAGCCAATATCGATGATCCGCTCCATTTTGTTTTTCTTAATGGTTTTCATCAAACGAGGCAGGGCAAGCTGCTCAAGCAGGGATGAGGTTCTCGCTACTGTCGGTCCATGCTCTTCATGGTTAAAAGTATTCTTCTTATTGGAACGTAGCAGTTCTGGATAGGAAAGTAAAGTTGGGATATGCAATTCCATCATTTCCTTCAGGATGATTCCTGTGGAACGGGGGTTATTCGGTGTGGACGGAAGACTGAATTTCGATGCTGTCTTGATTTTGTCCTTGCCTTTCTTTTTCAAATGGCGGATCGCCAGCCCCACCTCCACCCATCTTAAAAGCAGCTCCTCCTGCAGATTTCTGCTTGATGCCACCTCTTTTACCGTTCTCCAGCTGCGGAACTGTGAAAAAAGGTCTAGCTCAAATCCGACGTATGCATGCCAGCTGTATAGAAAGGGCTGGTTCTTTTTCATCCAATTTCGCGCTTTTAATAACCTCACATATTCATTTATCATGGCTGTTCAACCTTCCTCCAGGGATAGTCTTCTTTTTCTGTATAAAAATAATGGCTTTTCACTGAATCGGGTAAATCTTCTTTTCTAGCCGGCATGATTCCAGCCTGAATCAATCGGTCCCTAAGACTCTCCGGCCAATAACCGAGGCCTGAGACATTCAGCATTTGCTTATATTGCAGGGTTTTATCTCTTTCAATCTGCTTCAGGCCTTTTCGGCGGACTCCTGTGATTATACGATTGGAGTAAGAATAAGCAATGGCGGATAAATGGCTGAGGCTAATCATGTTTTCAGCGCGGGGTTTCCGGACCTTTTCATACCATTTCAGCTTGTCCGGCACGATTCTTCCGCTCGTATACATCTCAGCAAGCAATTCACCTAGCACATCGGCATCCTGAATCGCCATATTCATGCCTTCCCCTGCCATCGGGTGCACTGTATGTGCCGCATCGCCCAGAATCGCCATTCTTCCATCCACATATTTATCTGCATAAAAAGCCGTCGGAATCATCAGCTGAATATCCTTCCAGTTTTTCAGCCTCGTCACATACCCGTCCAATTCAGGAAAAAGCTCTACATAATTTTTATGGAAATAGTGAATTCCTTTTTGGAGATGTTCCTTATAAGAACCCTCCGGTATTAAATAAACAGACCGTACTTTCGCATCCGGCAGCGGAAATAATCCGAGGAACCGCTCATCCTTAGAGATGATTTTCCCTTCCTCCAATGAATGCGGGCGGGGAAAGGTGACCGTTAAGAATTGATGGTTGTATTCTATCTTTTTAATTTTGCTGTTCATTTCTTTTCGGGTAATGGAATTTCTTCCTTCAGCGCCTATATAAAAATCAGCTCTCACTGTCAGCTGCTCCTTTACATCCTTCCGCTCCACCAGTAAGTCGCCATTGTCATACCCTTTTGCCAGGGACCCTGGCAGATAATGAAAATTTGAATAGTGAAGCGCCTGTTTAAGAAGAATCCCTTTCAGCTTTTCATGCTCGATCATGAGTGAGTAATCATAATCTCCAGGGAGAATACTGTAATCCATTGCAAACTCTTTTTCCCCTTCCTCAAACGCGATCCGGGAAAAGGAAAAGCCATTTTCCAAGATTTCACCCAGGGCATTCAGCTCTTCAAAAATTTTCAGGCTCTTTGGCTGTAAGAGTTCACCTCTATAAACGGAAGATGGGGCATCCAGCTTTTCCGCTACAGTGACATCAATATTGGATTGAGCAAGCTTCAGGCCAAGCGTCAAACCGCCAATCCCTCCGCCCAATATGGCAACCTCTGTTTTCAAGGACATGCTTCCACCACCTTTGCCTTTTATTTAACCTCCTTTTTAAAAAGCAAAACCAATGGATATGCTGATATTACAATGTCTGGAAAAAATTTATAGAACAAACTTTTGAAAATAGGAGTATGATTGTGGAAGGCACCTATATTTTCATAATCCTGTATAATAGATAGAGTAAAATTAATTAACGTACCCTTTGGGCTATATATAGCAATAATTTTGGAGGCAATAAAAATGAGAGAAATAGCAGTCGAACAATACATCCAAATGGATAACGCAGTTCCGGTCGATGTCAGGTCTCCAATTGAATTTGAGGAGTGCAGCATACCCGGTGCTGTCAATGTTCCGCTTTTCACAAACGAAGAACGTGCGGAAATCGGGACATTATATAAAAAAGAAGGCTCTGATGCGGCGAAATGGAGAGCGATGGAAATCGTTTCACCTAAAATTCCGTCCATGATGCAGAAAATCAGAGACCTGAAAAATGATGGCTTCCAGCCTGTCATTTACTGCTGGCGCGGCGGAATGCGCAGCAAAGCGGTTACTACATTTATCACTTATGCGGGCGTTTCGATCCCCCGTTTAATTGGGGGCTACCGGGCGTACCGTCAATATATACTTGAAAACACAGCAGACCTGATTCCTGAAAAAGCAGTTGTTCTGCACGGAATGACCGGCGTTGGGAAAACAGATGTGCTGAAGGTGTTAAACGAAAAAGGCTATCCTGTTATTGACCTAGAGGAAATGGCAGGCCACCGCGGTTCGATCTTCGGCTCCTTCGGCATGGGAGACGGCAGCACACAGAAAACCTTTGATGCCCTATTGTATCAAGCCCTTTCTGAGGTTAAAGGCTCCCCCTATATTATTATGGAAGCTGAAAGCAAACGAATAGGCAAGGTGGTTCAGCCGGATGAGCTGCTGGATACTAAAAAATCAGGAATCCACATTGATATGTTTGCCAGCATCGAATCCCGTGTCCAGCGCATCCTCCGTGACTATGTTGAACCATATCAAAAAGAAGAATGGTTCAAGCCGAAAGTGGATGAAAGCCTCGTGTTTATTAAAAAACGGCTGAAGAATACTGAAATCCGCGAGCAGCTGGATGAATCAGTGGAAACTGAGAACTACGAGCTATTTATCAAGCTTTTATTAGAACATTATTACGATCCACGCTATGCTTTTAAACAGCATGACTATGAGGGTGAATTCCACCATGTGAATGCGGATAATGTGGAAGCAGCTGCACAGCAGGTAATTAACATTATTGAAAAACAAAATGCTCCCGTCCTATGACGCGGAGCATTACTTTTTGAGAGCGACAAAAGATATATTTTTATAAAACTGTGATAACTAACTATTTAAATAAGTTAACACTATGGTATGATGATAATAATATTGAACGATTCGTTCTTAATATGGAACCAAATATGATATAATCCTATTACATACAAAATAAGGTGTGTGGTATACGATGATCGGTGATCGTGTAAAAAAACTTCGCCAGGAAAAGAAAATGTCACTATCCGAGCTGGCTGAGCAGGCCGGTGTGGCAAAATCATATTTAAGCTCACTCGAGCGCAACCTGCAAACCAACCCATCGATTCAGTTTCTCGAGAAAATCGCCGGTGTTCTGAATGTTCCTGTGGACCATTTGATCCATGAGCAGATCAACAAGGAAGATCTGGATTCAGAATGGATGAAAATTGTGAAGGAAGCAATGGAATCGGGTGTTTCGAAGGAGCAGTTTCGGGAGTTTTTGGATTTTAATAAGTGGAGAAGCGGACAAAAATCATAATTGCCAATAAGCCTGAATGCACAGGCTTATTTTTTTGGCAAAATAAAAAGCATTTCCATTTAGAGATGCCTCTAACAGAAATACTTAGCCAACTGTATATTTAAGCTTCCATCAGAACCTCTTGAGCTCTGTTATTATGTAAAAACTCTCTAATTTCTTCCTTTTGCAGGCCTAAGTTTTTTGCTTCCATAATTAACTGCAGCCACTCCAAATCAACTTCTTCAACCTTAATATTTTTCTCTGCCAAAACTCTTCCCCCCAGGATACTTTTCGTATTCCAGGCAATCCAGCCATCGTAGCATCATCCAATACCTTAGACCTGTGACTTTGCGTCCTCATTTTTCAATGAGTTTGCCTTTTTCTGCGCCTATCGGCTCAAAGAAATATTTTCCATAGATGTATTCTACTATGGGTGTATTGCTAATGGTGTCTTTTTTTGTAAATAGAACTAATTATTTTAATATTAAATTAATTCGTTTTTCGACAAAAGTCTTTCAAATCCCTCACATATCAGTTAATTGTTCTCTGTTTAGAGTAGTAAGAATGGCCGATTCTTTTCCTATAATTCTTATTGATTTCCTGCAGAGAATATGTGAGCGACATTTTCTTTTTCTTATAAGTAATATGGACCGGTTCCCGTGTCATTGCATCAAGGAAAGCTTCATTTTTTAAATCATTTCCGCAAATCGGGCATAGCCACTCTCCGGCTTCAGTACTGCTGAAAGATGATTGATGGCATTTAGTGCAGTTTTTTTGGTACATGGAACACCGCCTGAACTGTTTTATAATGATATAAATTTCCTAATTAAATTTTAATGAATGCAATTAACAATTAATGAGAAAATCCAAGCAGAGTGCAGCTGGCATACGATTGAATACATTACTGAAGCTCCTGCTGCCAGAAGCTTTACTCTCGATTCTGTAGATATAAATTTTGATAGAATGATCAGCATGGCTGAAAGAGTTATTTTAAAAGAAAGAAATAAAAATGGATGCAGGTCATATAGGTTGCGCATGAGCGGATTGCTTTCTTCTATAACATTAAAGTGGAGTCCTAGAGCAGTAAGAAATTCGTCCAGTATATTTAAGAAGGCCAGATAATAAAGCAGCTTTTTCAGGTGATCACCACTTTATTGCTAAGGTTAGTTTTTTTAATAAAAATTAAGGCCACGAAGTTTTTACTCTCCTGGCCTTCTCTATCTTTCACTTCTTATCCTTCTATAAAAAACAAGGATTAATACACTTCCTGTTCCCAATAATAGTCCGCCGATCAACAGTAAGTTATAAGTATTGGTAGCTGTGTTTGGCAGAAGATTCTTGGTCATTTCAGGATTTATAACAATATTGTCTTTAGAATCACCAGGTTTCGCTCCTTCGTCATTAGATTCATCGGAAGGTTCTCCATCTCCTGGCGGATCAGATGGATCCGTTAATGCCTCAGCAAGAAATATAATTTCTACCTCAGCAGAAGAATCCTGAAAGGCATTTCCAAGATTGTAAGGCATTGAAACTTGAAAGAATAACTGTTCAGAGCTGCCCTTTGCCAGCTTTCTTGGAGTAAAAGCTTCAAAGTCTTTTAACTTTCCTTCAAATAAAATATCTGAATTCTTCTTAACCAGAAGATCAAGCTCTTCGAAAAGCCCTTTTACGGATTTTTTCTTTCCAATTTGCGCTGTGTATCTGAAATCCTGTTTACCCTGGTTTAGGATGGTTATATCTCGAGGCATCCAGTCGCCTGGTTTAAGGTTACCAACTTCAAAATAATAACCATGGGAGGTAGTTTTAATTTCAATATCCTTATCTTTAGCACTCACAATGTTCGTTCCTAATAGCAAAGTAATAAAGAAAAAACAAGTTAATTGCACTCTCTTCAATGGTTTTGCCAGTAAAACTTTGATACTCATGGCATTACCTCACATTATTCGATTTAACAAAAGGCGGGAAAATAATTCCCGCCTCCTGATTAATTAAATTATCTATTTGTGCCATCAGTTTGTTGTGCATCAAACTTCCACTTTAATTGTAGGGAGGCACCCTGATATTCATTTTGGTCGTCTCCATTATTAACAAATTCAAACTTCACAAACATATTATCCTTTTGTCCAGATGGTAATCCACTTTGTTCTCCCCCTTGCCACCCAAAGAAAGTTGGACTAACATTCTTTACTGCATCTGGAGACATATTTTTCAACTCAAATAAAGTTTTACTTGTAATAACATTACTATCTCCTAAAATACTTGCTTTGTCTTCATTTTTTAAGAAATGAACAATAATATGTTTTCCAAAATCGCTATCTGCTTTTAGATTAGAACCAGATTGTGTATAATCTGTCGTTAAAAAGACTTTTGAAATATCCAGAGAACCATTATTCTCTAATTTAAAACTTTTGGAAATTTTATCACCCGGTTTAATTTTATCAATATTAACAATTACATCCGGATTAACTCCTAAATCTAGAGTTCCTGCTGCAAAAGTATTATTAGTTTCTACAACATCATTAAAGTATGCAAATGTCCCCCCACCTATTAATGAAATCCCTAGTGCTGCTGATGCAATACCCATTCCTAATTTCTTTTTTAAATTCATTTCCCTTTTCCTCCTCTACCCCATTCGGGTATGTATGATTTTTTATATTGACCCTTGTTATTAACAAGGAGTGCAACCAAAGTTAAGCAGTTTCCTTTGTATCACTTTTCTTATTCTTGGAATCAAGTTCTCTTAATCCCTGCATGATGCTAAATGCTGAGTATGCCAGAAGCAAAACTCCAGGACCAATCAGCAGAATCGCTCCGCCTTCTTTTGATTGAGCAAAATCTATGAAATATCCCACATATGGAATCGTGAAACCAGAGTAAACGGCTCTTACGTTTTCAGAAAGTACCGGGTCCATGTCTGCTGCGTTATTGTTATCACCCTTTGTTTCATACATGACATGTTCGCCGCTTGTTGAGACACCGATAATGCGGTGGGTGATCAGCTTCTGTTCATCCGCTTGGAAAGTGATGATATCTCCTTTTTTCAGGTCTTTACTTTTGGATGAATCCACTGGCTTGACTGCAATGACAGATCCAGTCATAAAGGTTGGCTCCATTGAACCTGATAGTACGGTTTTAAGCTGGTAACCGAATGCCTGAGGTTCTCCGCCAGATGCTTTAGATGAAACTACAAGCACCGCCATAATGATTAAATTGATAAACAGGATTGCCGTAATCAAATTGCTCATAATCTTTCTTGCTGTTTTCCAGCTAAATTTCAATTCACTGTCACCTTCCTTAAAAGAAAGAAGATTGTTCTTTCTTTTTGTTCGTTTTGTTCTTTTTATCGAACCGATAAGTTGAGTATAGTCCATCGGTCTTATTTTGAAAAATTCCAAATTCAGCCGTTTTTTCGTTTTAAAGAACGTTTTTCGTTCTTTTTCTAAGAATATCTCGAGAATTCTCACTATTTTGTATTTTTTATTGAACGTTTTGTTCGTTATAATGAAAACATCTTTATATTTTATGATAAGGGAGTATTATGCCTATGATAGGTGACCGGATTAAAAGTTTAAGGATCAAAAAGGGATTCTCAATTAATGAGCTTTCTGAAAAAGCAGAGGTTTCCAAATCATATTTGAGCTACATTGAAAGAGGCATACAGGAGAACCCTTCCTTGCAGGTACTATCACGAATAGCCAGAACACTGGAAACTAATCTTGAAGAGCTGCTGGAAGAGAATAAAGAACAAATTACCGATTTGTCTAAGCTCGATGAAGAGTGGGTAACCCTTGTCAAAGAAGCTATCAGGCAGGGAATCACAAAAGAGGATTTCTCCTATTATCTGGAGTTCATTAAATTTAAGAAGATGAATGGAGGGAACGTGTAGTTGAAGGCTAGAGGCCGTTTGCTGATTATAGCTGCCTCCTTTCTTATTCTAATCGGAGGGGGTCTGGTCCTGTTTTCCCTGCAGGAAATGTATGCTCAGGAAAAGAAAACCAAGGATTCCTTAAACCAGGCACAAGAAAGAATCCAAAAAGAAGTGAACAAAGATAGGAAAAGTGTTCTCCAGACAGAACAGCGAATAGATGTTTCTTTTGAGAAGGGTGAAGCCATTGGCATTTTAAAAATCCCCCGCTTGGAAGCTGAGCTTCCTATTATAGAAGGAACCGATGAGGATGAGCTTGAAAAAGGGGTTGGCCATTACTCCACAACTGTACTTCCAGGACAGAAGGACCAAATTTTATTATCAGGTCATCGGGACACAGTTTTCCGCCGGCTTGGTGAACTTGAAATAGGGGATATACTTCAAGTTAACATGCCCTATGGAGAATACAAGTATGTAATAACAGAAGCAGAGATTGTTGAAGCTGATGATACTACAGTGATTAATTCTACTGCTCCGCATGAAATTCTTACGGTTTCGACTTGCTATCCTTTTTCATATGTAGGAAATGCGCCATATCGTTACATTTTAACTGCTAAAAAACTAGTAAGTTTAAATTAATTTTATAAAATGTTCTCAATAAAGAATATCCATGCGGAAATTTGAGTAAAATCTAGATAATGAGAGAAAAGATACTATTTACCCGCCAAAAACTTTAATTATTCAGTTTCCATATCTAATTTCCTAATAGTATAATGAATTTATATTCTATATAAAGAACAAATTAGACTTTTAATAATGAATACTAAAGGAGGTTACTGTGATGGAACCGAGAGGGGTGAGAATTAAAAGAATGAGAAGGAAAAAAAGAAAACAAATCGCAAAGGCCGCTGCATCAAGCTTAGCACTTTCATCCTCCATTGTTGTTGGAGCACACTTTATTTCACCTACATATGCCCAGTTTAATAGCACGGATGAAGCGAACACGACAATCGAAGCATGCTTTATTTTCCCTAGAACAATTGAGCAGGATTTTGTAACCAAGTCAGAAGAGATCTTCAAAAAATTGGATGAGGAAATACAACAGGCACTATCTATAAAAAGCAGTATTACGGAAATAGATGTTGATGCCAAATTAAAGAAAATAAAGCCTTATTCCAACGGGCATACCAATCCCTCCACACCAGCAGCTGATAGCAATGCCTCCATAAAAGGGCTAACAGCTATCCGTTCTTCGTTAAAATCACATATTACCAGTCTAGAAAATAACCTATCTAAGGCTAAACAAGACTTGAATGCGATTAAAACCTTAAGCAGTCAATTATCTGCTTCAATCAATGATCTGGAGAATTACAATACTGCTCTTGAAACAGCAATATCAAATTCACAAACTGGTACTGAAGAATTAACAGACCTTTTAGATACAATAAAGGGATTTAAAGATCAAGCTATCACAGAGTGTACTTATGATGAGGCTTACTTTAAAGAGCAAATTTCTAAAATGGATAGTTTTTCAGAGGATGCTAAAACACTTATAACCCAAGTAAAAGAGGAGCAAACTACTGTCCTTGAAAGAGTCAAAAGCTATAAAGTTAAACTAACTCAGGTAAAAAATATGGAAAGTAATATTCAGGACGCTGTTTCCAAGTTTGAAAGCAGCATTAATCATCTGAATGACCGTATTTCAAATATTGATGCACAAATTAGCAAGCTTGAAACACAACAAAAAGAGGCGGAACAAAAGAAAAAGACTGAGAAGGAAGCTGCTGAAAAGAATAAGAATGAAAATAAGACTCCCGAAGAAAAGCCAGCAACAACGCCTGCAGATGAAAAACAGAATGAAAAACAAACCGATCCAGCAGAAGATCAGAAAGCAGAACAACCTCAAGGTGAAGAAAACAGCATATCTGAGAGTGCCAGTGAAACAACACAACAAAATGACTCTCCTTCTGAAGATGCAGAAACCACCTCAGAAGAATCTAAATGAAAAATTCCTGAAAGTTAAGTGTGATCACACTTGGCTTTCTTTTTTGCTCATCATTCAAGCGCCCTTTTTACTCCACCTTAGACAAACGCCCGTCCCCCATCCAAGAATTTGTACATATCCTTTACTATATGGGTTTCCAGAAGGGACGAATCCTGATGATCAACTTCTTAAGATTTCTATTATATTTAGCCATCATCATCACAGCTATCATTCTATCAATATAAGAAGCCAGACCTTTATAGCCTGGCTTTCCCCTTTACTTACTCAAGCTAACAGCAATCTTCGAGCCTACTTCGGCATTATGCTTCACCAAAGCAATGTTCGCTGTCAAGCTTCTGCCGTCTGTCAATTCCTTCACTTTCCCCAGAAGGAATGGAGTTACTTTTTTCCCTGAGATATTGTTTTCACTTGCCTCTTTTAAGGCTGTTTCAATAACCCCCGTAATAAATGCTTCTTCCAGGGCATCCTTTTCAGGTATCGGGTTGGCAATGACTACACCGCCTTTTAAACCGAGCTCCCATTTAGTGCGGATCATTTCGGCTGCTTCCTCCGCATTGTCCACTCTGTAGTTTACATAAAATGGACTAGTACGAGTATAGAAGGCAGGCAATACATCTGTTTCAAACCCAACGACAGGAACGCCATAGGTTTCTAAGTATTCAAGCGTCAAACCGATATCCAGGATGGATTTCGCTCCTGCACAGATAACGGCCACATTGGTCATCGAAAGCTCCTGTAAGTCCGCTGAGATGTCCATGGTCGTTTCCGCTTCCCGGTGAACGCCGCCGATTCCGCCAGTAACAAACACTTCAATGCCGGCAAGCTCAGCACAGATCATGGTGGCTGCTACCGTTGTGGCGCCATTTTTCTTTTTTGCAATCAAATACGGCAGATCGCGGCGGCTTGCTTTTTCGACGTCCCTGCTTTGCGCCAGGAATTCCAATTCCTCGTCTGATAAGCCAATTTTAATTTTCCCATTTAATATAGCAATAGTTGCAGGAACAGCACCATTTTTGCGGATGACTTCCTCCACTTCTTTTGCTGTCTGAACGTTTTGCGGGTAGGGCATTCCATGTGAAATGATGGTGGATTCGAGGGCCACAATCGGTTTATTTGCTTTCTTTGCTTCTAGCACTTCTTCTGAGTATTCAAGCCATTTTTCTAACATGGTGTCATATCTCCCTTAGTCGAAATATTGTTTGAATGTTTCCTGCAGGCGTTTGTTGTTCAGGTTCGGATTTACTGTTTCCATGGACTGGAGGGCAAGCATCGAGCAGGACATGCCAATTTTGCAGGCATCTTCTGTGTTCAGGCCTTTTAAATGGGCATAAATAATACCCGATACAAGTGAGTCACCTGCGCCTGTCACATCAGAGATTTTCACCTTTGGCGGCAGCTGCACACCTGCATCACCCGTGCTTGTGAAGTAAATCAGCCCTTTATCTCCACGGCTGATCACCACTTTTTCCACTCCTTTGGCGATCAGTTCCTGTGCTGCTTTAAAGAAGTCGCCCTCCTTGCTGATTTCCATCCCAGTCAGGGCTTCTGCCTCTTCTTTATTGGCAATCAGCCAGGTAACACCCTGCAGATTTTTCGGCAGATTCTTTACTTTTGGTGCTGAAACCGGCGTGATGCAGAGCGGAATACTCTCTTCGTTACACCTGGTGATGATTTGCTTTAAAATTCCTGCCGGAAAGTTGGTATCCAAAATCACCATCTCAGATGATGCCAGGTAGCCCCACTTTTTCTCGATAAACTCTGCGGTAACGCTTTCATAAATGGACATATCTGCTAAAGCCACAGCCATTTCCCCTTCCAGATCAAGCACTGCTGTATAGGTTCCGGTGGTGGACCCTCCCAGGGAATGTGAAGGTGTTACGTCCGCAAAGGCTTTTGTATATTCCAGAAGCCATTCTCCTTCCGGATCACCTCCCACAACTGTCAATAACCCAACATCACAGCCCAGCCTGCCAAGGTTTTCAGCAATGTTGCGGGCTACTCCTCCGCAGGATTGAGAGCTCTCGGCGGGATTTGATGTTCCGAATTGGAGCTGTCCGGTTGTCTGGATTTTTCTGTCTATATTGGCCCCTCCCACACAAAGCACTTCTTTCTTTTCCGGCAGGACATAAGCTCTGCCAAGAATTTTCCCCTGCTTCGTCAGTGAAGAGATATAGCCGGCTACAGCCGATCTTGAGAGTCCCGTTTTTTCAGCCAGCTCGTTTTGGGCAATGAATGGATCTTCTTTAATCAGCTGCAAAATCAATAATTCTTTATCATTCATAATGGATCAGCCCTGTCTTTTTTAACTTTTGTTTAAATTATAAACTTCTGTTTATTTATCTCACAAGTGTTATTACTCTGAAAATTTTATAAAATATAAAAAAGGTCTCCCGGCAATAGCAGGAGACCCATTTTTACGCCACTTTATCGTCTTTTTTAATATCCTTTAAATAATATTTTTCTGAAGTAAAGAACTCGTTTTTCAGCTGTTTGACCTCTTTGCTCAGAAGCAGAACCGCCACGATATTTGGTATCAATATCATCGCCAGCGCCAGATCAAGGAACTGCCAGATGGTTTGCGCTGCACCCACTGAGCCAAGAACAATGGCAGCAATATAAACGACTTTGATGGCTTTTCCGGCAAAAGAGCCAAATAGGAACTCAGCCATTTTAGAACCATAAAAGACAACGACAATGATCGTGGAAACCACAAAGAATACGAGTGATACAGCGACAAGAATACCTCCGAAGGAGCCGAAATACTCCGTAAATGCCGCTGCTGTCAGGGCTGAAGGATCCTTCATTGCCCCTTCCCTTGTCCATACACCTGATGAAAGAACCACAAATGCAGTCGCAGTACAGACAATCAGCGTATCCACCACGATGCCGACAATCGCCCAAAAGCCCTGGCGTACCGGGTGGTCAGTCGTCGCAGCCGCATGGGCAATCGGTGCCGTTCCAAGTCCTGCTTCATTGGAATATAATCCTCGAGCAAATCCCCAGCGAATGATTTCCCCAATGGCCGCACCAGCAAATCCGCCTATTGCAGACATCGGCTGAAACGCATAAGTGAAGATTAATTCCAACACTTCAGGAAGCTTGCCCAGATTCATAAATAACACCACTAAGGCTGCACCTACATAGATAAGTGCCATGAACGGAACGAAGATTTCAGTCACCTTTCCAATTCTCTGAATTCCGCCAAAAACAACTAATGATACTACTAGAGCTACCACAATTCCAGTGTAAAGGCCATTAATCTTAAAGGTCTCGCCAACCGCAGATGCTACGGCATTTCCCTGAACCATAATGCTTGGAATTAATTCAATCATCAGTGCGAAGGCAAAAATGACACCAAGCCACTTCATATTAAGCCCTTTCGTCATGTAATACATAGGGCCGCCCACATATTCTCCTTCTTCATTTTTCTCTCTGTATTTTATGGCCAGGACACTTTCCGAGAACTTAATGGACATGCCAATGAAGGCAATGACCCACATCCAGAAAACTGCTCCCGGGCCACCAAACATGATAGCAGCAGGCACACCTACGATGTTTGCCGCTCCAATGGTTGAAGCCAGTGCAGAGGTGAGTGCCTGCAGCGGAGTAATGTTTCCTTTCCCCTTCGGCTTTTTAAAAACACTCCCGAATGTCTGCTTAAATATATATACCGGATAGCGGAACTGAAAGAAACCCAGCAAAAAGGATAGATACAGCCCTGTTCCGGCCAATAATAGGATGATGGGATATCCCCACAGCCATCCTGAAAGATCTCCTACGACTTCTAATAGCTTATCCAAAAATATTTCCCCCTTATTGATATGCACAGTTGCCCATAATACTCCATTCCCTTATATTTGGCAGTTAAACACTTAGTTAGCAAAAGAAAGATGTAAGGTAGACATATTTTTATATTTCATGTATAGTTAGCTAGGTAACTATTTTAAGCAGGTGAAACAATGCACCCTAATCAAAGTGAATTTTTTCATTCCATAAATCAATTTACCCGCCATTTTTCCAAAGTCCTTAACGAAAGTCTGGTGCCGCTTGGTTTATATGCTGCCCAATGGACGATTATCTACCGTCTGAAAACAGGCGGTGCAAGCACACAGAAAGATATTTCGTCTTATTTGGGCGTTGAGGCTCCGACCATGACCAGAACATTGGCGCGCCTCGAGAAATCCGGCTGGATCACCAGAACAGCAGGCAAGGACAAACGAGAAAAATTGATTTCACTGACTGATGCAGCTATTCTGGAATATGACAATTGGCTTGCTGCAGTAAGGTCAAGCGAAAGCAACATCCTGCAAAACATAACCGAAGAAGAAATCAGCACGATGATCAGACTTATGGCAAAAATGAGAGAAAATATGGTACCAGGCACCTAGACCAGTTAACAAAATTGGTATAGGTGCCTGGTACTTCATTGTTAGGAGGACAACATGAAGAAACAGCCTTTATGGACGAAGGATTTTTTGAGTATTTCTATTACGAGTTTTTTCTTATTTATGGGGTTTTATGTGCTGCTGACTACGCTTCCCCTTTATATTTTGGATGATTTAAAAGGGGACGAAACACAGGTTGGCCTGATAATTTCCGTCTTTTTGATTGCGGCCGTGATCAGCAGACCATTTACAGGGAAATGGATTGACGAAGTTGGACGCCGGAAGATTCTCCTGGCTTCCCTGATTGTGTTTGCTGTCTCCTCCCTGCTTTATTTCTGGGCTGACTCTACGCCTGCCCTATTGGCCCTAAGATTCCTGCACGGTGTTGGATTTGGCATGGCCACCACAGCGACTGGTGCGATTGTTGCTGAAATTGTGCCCAACGAGCGCAGGGGCGAAGGACTGGGCTATTATGCCATGTTCATGAATCTGGCCATGGTCATTGGACCATTTGCCGGTTTGACGATTGTTCAATACTCAAGCTTTTCATGGATTTTCGCGTTATGTACTGTTTTGTCATTTATCGCTATAGTGCTGGGTGCCTTTGTAAAAATACCGCAAAAAGCAGAAAGCTCTGTGAAGCATCCGAAATTTACCCTTTCAAGCTTATTCGAAAAAAATGCGGTTCCTGTTGCGATTTCAGCAGGCATCCTTGCTTTCGCGTACTCAGGAATTCTTTCCTTTATTTCGGTTTATGCGAAAGAGCTTGATTTGCTTGAAGCCGCCAGCTTCTTCTTCGTGGTATATGCAGCGTTCATTATTATGTCCCGCCCGTTTACAGGCCGCTGGTTTGATACTTACGGAGAAAATAAGGTAATCTATCCAGCCTTTGTTCTGTTTGCGGCAGGATTGTTTCTGCTCAGCCAGGCCAATAGCACCTTTGTATTTCTGCTGTCAGGTGCGATTATCGGATTGGGGTATGGCACGATTGTTCCAAGTCTTCAGACCGTCGCCATCAAGCAGGCTGATCCAGACAAGCGCGGACTTGCTACTTCAACCTTTTTCACTCTTTTTGATACAGGGATTGGATTAGGGTCCTATGTTCTCGGAATACTTGCAGTCAAAACTGGCTTCGCTTCGCTGTACTTTATGCTTGCCGGGGTAGCACTGTTTGGCTTGCTCGTATACTACCTGCTTCACGGCAAAAAGACAGAGCCAAAGAGAATACCTTCAGAAGCAAATCTTCCATTATAAAGAGCCATTTACGGCTCTTTTTCTTTTACCCCAAATTAATTGAGTGTTTTTTCTGAATATTCATTGTGAAAATTTACATATAATAGACATAAAAACTTATGGGAGGTTCGCTAATGACCATTGTTCATCTATTAAACTTTTCCATTCCCATCGCCTGTGTTTTTTTATTTGGTGTAATGGTCGACCGCATGTGCAAGCCGGATGGCACGGACAGGGAATCAAATGAATAAAATGACTTGCAGTGCCGCCGGATTACAGCATTTTTATGTTCAAAAATAAAAAAGAAACCAGCCTTCTAAGGCTGATTCCCCGTTCTTGGCAATATTAGAATCTCTACCCGCCTGTTCTTCGCTCTGCCTTCTTTCGTATCATTTCCGGCAACCGGCTGGAATTCTCCAAAGCCTTTGGCACTGAACCATTTCGGGTCGAGCTGGTCATTCTTGAGGATGATTTTCATAAAGTTGACAGCCCGCATCACACTGAGTTCCCAGTTGGATTCGAAGTTAGAGGTGCTGATCGGAATATTGTCTGTATGGCCGCTGATGATGATATTTCTTGGCGGGTCCATGATGAGTAACCCGGCAATTTCACCAGCTATTTTTAAATCCTGCTCACGAACCTCTGCACTACCTGAGCTGAACAGGACATTGTCTCTGATAGACACAAGCAGTCCTTCCGTGGTTAATGAGGTTTCAAGTTTGTCAGCCAGGTTCTGATTTTCAATAAAGGCGTTAACTCTTTTCTGCAGCTCTGCGAGTTCTTCCTGGTCGGCAGCCTGCTTCAATTTTTCTTTTTCCAATTCATCAAGCGCTGCCATTTCCTCAAAGTCTTTGTTTGGTTCCTCAGACACTGCATCAGTGGATTGCATCTGTCCTTCAGGCATTGGACTCGGGAATTCGAAAACGCCCGTTCCCCCTGAGAAGACATCATTGAAGGCCTTTGACAGCTTTTGAAATTTCTCGGCATCCACAGAACTCATTGCGAAGAGGACAATGAACAGGGCAAGAAGAAGTGTTAATAAATCTGCATACGGCAAAAGCCAGGATTCATCTACATGTTCTTCATCATGCCCCTTCTTTTTCCGCCTACTCATCCTTTTCCACGCTGCTTTCTTCGAGGAATTTACGGCGTTCTCCTGCAGGAAGGTAGGAAGCAAGCTTTTGCTCGATAACGCGGGGTGCCTCCCCTTCTAAAATAGAAAGAATCCCTTCGATCATCATGCTTTTAATTCTCGCTTCCTGCTTGGATTTTCGCTTTAGCTTATTAGCAAACGGATGCCAGAATACATAACCAGTGAATATCCCCAATAAGGTCGCTACGAATGCGGCACTGATGGCATGACCAAGGCTGGTTGTATCATCCATGTTCCCGAGTGCTGCAATCAGCCCAATAACGGCTCCTAATACGCCAAGGGATGGGGCATATGTGCCTGCCTGGCTGAAAATTTGCGCTCCGGCCTGGTGCCTTTCTTCCATCGCTTCGATTTCTTCACTTAAAACATCCCGTATATAATCGGCACTCTGCCCATCAACAGCCAGAGATAAGCCATTTCTTAAAAAGGAATCTTCCACCTCGCCCGTCTTGACTTCCAGGGCAAGCAATCCTTCTTTTCTTGCCAGCTGCGCCCAATCCGAAAATGTTTTAATCATTTCAGATGGGTTCATCAGCTTCTCTTCTTTAAATAAGATGCCAAAAAGCTTTGGGACCCGTTTGATTTCATTTGTTGGGAATGCAATTGCCACTGCTGCTGCAGTTCCCAGGATAATGATCATAATAGCGGCAGGATTAATTAGTACAGACGGGGAAACCCCTTTAAAAACCATTCCTACTCCCACTGCTATGATTCCTAATATGACTCCTATTATCGTAGTTTTATCCATGCAAGCCACACCTTCTATGTAGTCTGAAAATCTCTAAAACCTTCTATTAGTAATTTCGGATGATTTTTACAGTTCTTTAGGAAAATTTTCATATATAAAAGGCAGAGGTGCTTCCCCTGCCTTCGTTTTCATTATTTTTAGATCCAGCGGCAGCCGCAGAAACCTCTTCTTCTGCGGTCGTCGTCATCCCGGCGGCGTCTGCATCCTCTTCCAGATCCAGCCAGATCTCTGTTGTACCATAGGTCGCCAGCACCCGCTACTTCATCACGGTGATGTCTTCTGCGATCCTCTTCTTCTCCGCCAACACGATCTCTTCCACAGCCGCAATGTCTTCTGCGGTTGTCTTCAATTCCACCTACATCGTCATCCCGGCGGTGCTTTCTGCGGCGGTCTTCCGCTCCACGCACGTCATCGCGGCGGCGATCATCATCTTCTTTTACAATAACTCTATCGGCTCTGATTTCTACTTCATCTGCATTGATCTCAAATCTTCTTCTCCAATCTTTTGACATAGTTCTGCCTCCTTTCTCATGGATACTATAGAATATGTGCTGAGAGAGGTTTTCGCATGGACAAATCCCCAATCAGAAAGAAAATGTGCCTGTATAGTAAAAAAACCCTATCCTATTCAGGAGAGGGTTTTAAGAATTTTTTGAGGATGTGATTTTCAATCAGCAAAGATCAGCCTTTTTGAAAGACTAAGCTGTTTATTTTCATTAAATGCTTTAAAGCAGCCTGGAAGTTAGCATGTGTTTCAGCATTTAATTCAATGCCGGACAATACGATTTCCTTTATAAGCTGCGGGGTCATTCCTACAAAGTAAGGCTTAACTCCCATGAGGTTAATCGAATCAGTCAGATTGCGGATTTGTTCTCCAAGTTCGGAAAGGTTCATCTGCTCGATCCGGTCGGTCGTTATATCGGTGAAATCGATGATGGCAAATTGTATATCATGTTCTTTAATATGATTCAGTATTTTAGCAGTGATTTTTTCGAGTCTTTCCGCCATAAGCAGGCCAGTAATCGGCACTAAAATCGTCTGGGGAATGATCGATGGAATAATCGGTGCGGTCATATCTGCTATGGCTGCCTCGTATTCCTCCACTCTTTTTTCAAGTAACTTTATATAGTCATCTTTATTCATGTGTTCTCCTCAATTCCAATCATCTAATTCATTAGAATAATTTATTGTTAATTTTTTCTTCGTAGTTTTTGAAAAAGGATGAGTTAGTGTTTTGCCTTCTTTTGGACATCATGCTGTTGTAGCGGAGCAGCTTTTCGTTTAATTTTTTCTGCAGGTTCTTTTTTTCATCCTGGTCATCACATTTCTTCATTAAATCTTCGATCGTCAGCATTTCCTTTTTCACTTGGCTTTCTTCATCAGTGAATCCGGCATTCTTCATGATGCGATAGGCCATGCGCAAGTTCTCAGGGACAGAAGACAATTCATCTGGCGGCAGAGGTTTCCCATATCCCGGCAGATTATCAAATTCGCCGTCTTTATAAGCCTTTTTGATCCGATCTTCAGAAAGTATAGAAAAAAAGTCCACTCAAGCTCCCCCTTCACTTCATTTGTACCTATTATTATATATATTAGTTGCTGCTTATTAAAGTAATTATGTATATGAAGGAGAAAGCCCGCGCCTCCTCCTTTAGATTTTCCCTATCAGGTTCGGGTCCATATTAATCCCTTGCTGGCCGGGCTGCCAGTTTGCCGGCACTCCCTTCCCAGTCTGCTGTGCATATTGGATGCCCTGCATGATTCTGACATGTTCATGCAGATTTCTGCCAACTTCCCCGGGGTAAATGAGCTTTGCCGCGATGATGCCATTGGGGTCGATAAAAACGGATGCCCTGATGGCCGCTCCAGACTTTTCATCCAATACTCTGTAAGCTCTGCTGATTTGATGTGTCCGGTCGCTAACCATTGGATAATTGACATTTTTTAATGACGGAGATGTTTCCTTAAAGACTTTATGTGCATAGACACTGTCCGTACTGATGGACATGACTTCACAGTTTAAGGCTTTTAAATATGGGGTCACAGCGGCGACCGCCGCCAATTCAGTCGGTCAGACAAATGTAAAATCACTCGGATAAAAAAACAGCAGCACCCATTTTCCAATATAGTTCTCCAGATTAACTTTTTTTATTTGCTGATCAATGACAGCATCTGCAGCGAAAACTGGCGCACGGTCTCCCCGTCCCGCACAAAACACGGAAGCATATGGATCATTCACGGCTGACTCCCTCCTTTTCTCTTTCATCTTTGCTCTATATACTTATGCGAACAAAGGAAAAGTTGAACGGAAAATATTGAGTGAACCAGCCATACATAGTCCTGATGCCGGAGGGGAAAAATAGTGAAAGAATGCAAATTCAAGAATGAAAGGAGCCTGATTATGTCACGCGGAGTCCACTTTAATCATAAAAGGAAGAATCACCCGGGGGAATTTCCGGAACACACATTGGTTGAGCGTCATACCACTGAGGCACAGGAAGACGAGGAATTAATTGTGACTCAGGAAGCTTTTAAAAACCGTTTTGAAGAAGATGAAGCAAAGGAACTTGAGGAAAGAGCTAAAGATTAAAAAGCAAGGGGCCTGAATACCATTCAGACCCCTGCCGTTTATATTGCGTCTATTTCCACTTTTTTCAGCCAGGCTGCGCATGCTTCAATATCCTTTGAAAACACCCGGTCTTTTGTGATGGAAGGCACCACTTTTCTAGCTTCTTCGTAAAATCTCTTTGTTTTATCAGCCATTTTATCAGAGCCGCGGAATTCTGCTGCCTGCAGTGCGCAAATCAGCTCAATCGCCAGCACCTTATTCACATTCTGTATAATCTGGTATGCATGCCTTGATCCGATGGTTCCCATGCTCACATGGTCTTCCTGGTTTCCTGATGATGGAATTGAATCCACACTTGCCGGATGGGCGAGTGTCTTATTTTCCGAAACAAGGGATGCTGCAACATATTGGAGAATCATTGCACCAGACTGCAGTCCAGGCTCAGGGCTTAAAAATGGCGGCAGGTCACTCAGCTGCGGGTTAACCAGCCTTTCAATCCGGCGCTCTGAAATATTAGCCAGCTCTGCTACAGCAATTTTCATAAAGTCCATTGCAAGTGCAATTGGCTGTCCATGGAAGTTTCCGCCGGAAATGACGCTCTCTCCGTTTTCAAAAATAAGCGGGTTATCTGTAGCTGCATTCATTTCAATTTCAAGCTTTTCCTTTACATAGTCAAGAGCCTGCCAGGATGCTCCATGCACCTGAGGGATGCAGCGGATGGAATAGGCGTCCTGCACCCGGATTTCCCCCTGTCTTGTAATCAGGCTGCTCCCTGACAGATACTCCCTTATTCTTCTGGCTGTATCCACCTGCTGCTGATACCCTCTTGCCTGATGGATGTTCTCATCAAATGCATCAATGATGCCGTTTAAGCCTTCCATGGTAACTGCTGCGATCAGCTCACTTTGATAAGCGAGATTCTCCGCTTCCAGATAGCCAATGACTCCCATTGCTGTCATCGCCTGGGTGCCGTTAATGAGGGCAAGCCCTTCCTTTGCCTGCAAGGTTACAGGTTCTATTCCTTCCTGAACAAGCACTTGAAGGGCAGGCTTTCTTTCCCCCTTATAAAACACTTCCCCTTCTCCCATTAATACTAATGCCAGGTGGGATAGAGGCGCCAAATCCCCGCTTGCCCCAAGAGAGCCCTGCTGCGGGATAACAGGATGGATACGTTTATTCACAAGCGCTAAAAGAGTTTCGATCACGACCGGGCGAACTCCTGAGAATCCTTTCAATAAGGCATTTGCTCTTAAAAGGAGCATCGCTCTCGAAACAGATTCAGGGAACGGTTCCCCCACTCCGCAGGCATGTGAACGGATTAAATTCAGCTGAAGATCCTCGACATCTCCCTGATCAATTCTTACATCACTGAATTTCCCAAAGCCCGTGTTTATTCCGTATATAACTTTTTCTTCGCTTACAATTCTCTTAACGGCTTCATGGCTGTTTTTTACACGAAGCATGCTTTCCTCTGATGCGGCAGCCTTTGCTCCTTTAAAAAGAACTTGTTTGACTTCCGGCAAAGTAAGGGTATTTCCATTTAAAATAACCACCATTTTCTCCTCCCCATAAGTTGCAGTCATCATTGATTCTGTCAATTTTTCCATTTTATATCCTCCCCGGTACGTTAGCGAGATAAAGAAAAGGCTGTATCTCAAACACAGGTTTGAAATACAGCCTTTTTTAGAAGATTATGTGCAGTTTCTGTTGTCAGATGTCTCATCTTTATCACAGCCTATTTTCGTTATATTTTCTGAATATAATTAATTCTATGTTCTCCCATAAAGTATGTCAATGATATTTTCCCATTTTTTAACAAGTTAGATTGTTAGAATGGTAACACAGTAAAGCGTTTTTTATTATTTCCATATAAAAAGCCGGCAGTTCAGCCGGCAGTTCAAGTTTTGTTTCTATTCTATGTTTTCACCTTGTCTTTTTAAAGCATGTTTTAATTTTCCATGCGTTTCAATACCCGTAAAATCCAAGCCGAGCTGAATGGAAGTCTGAGCTACCTCAGGGCTGATTCCGGAGATGGTGGATTTGACCCCTAACAGCTTTAAAGCTGTCGTTAAAGAGAATATTTGATGGGCGACCATT
Source organism: Cytobacillus sp. GQ23 (assembly GCF_059758675.1). Lineage (NCBI taxonomy): Bacteria > Bacillati > Bacillota > Bacilli > Caryophanales > Bacillaceae > Cytobacillus > Cytobacillus sp. GQ23. The sequence goes on along the minus strand of NZ_JCAXER010000006.1, from coordinate 100,948 downwards.
GTATCAATAATGGCTACACCAGATAAATCAATAAACAAGTGCTCAATATTTTCTTTTGCACATTTTTTCGGAATTTCTTCCATCAGGATTTGCGCACGCTCCGTATCAATATTGCCAATAAGCGGCAGGACAGCCGTACCATCCATAACTGGAATGACTGGCGTTCCTAGTTCATTGATCAGAGTTTGCTGGGCAGCAAGCCGGTTAGTCGTTAATTCATAATACTTCTCTGTGAATTTATTGATGAGTTTATCAAAAGCCCTGTTAATGATGGTACTCCATTTCAATACATCGTCTGCTGTGATTTCAGACTTGTTTTCGCTGATGAACTTTTCAACAAAATGCCAATAAGTTTCCCGGACATGACTTAATGCCTCAAGCACTTGATAAATGGGTGTATTCGAATTCACCCTGCTCTCCGCTACTGTAATGGCCCACTCTTCCATATTTTCGTTAAAAGTGTCCTCATCCAGCAAAGCTGCTGAAACAGTGCTGTTCGTAAACGTATTCTGTTCTCTCAGGAGTTTTTCATAAGCAGGTTCTGCATCTGCAGAATAAATGGAGCCTTTCTGCTTTTCCCTTAAGGACAGCCACATATCTGTGATTTTTTTTGAATTCTCCTGAATGTAATCATAAAGTAGCCGATTTTTTGAATTCATTTATTTCACCTTGTTTCTTTCTATTTGTAAACAAACTGGTATGTTCATTGTAGAATGAATTGTGGCTGATGAAAAGCAATACAACTTAGGCAGTTATTTACTTCACTGCCTATCAAAGTTTATCCCATTCCAAATTTCAGCTATACTTAGTTTGTACAGAAATGCCTGATTGTAATTTGAAAGGAGTACTTATGAAATCACTTGTTCTTGCTGAAAAGCCCAGTGTTGCCCGTGAGATCGCCCGGGTGCTGGGATGCCGGCAATCTCATAAAAGCTATATGGAAGGCGATAAATATATCGTCACTTGGGCTCTTGGACACTTAATCGAATTAAAGATGCCGGAGCATTATGACAGCAAATACAAAAACTGGAACCTGGAAGATCTGCCGATTATTCCTGACCAAATGGGCCTGAAGGTGATGAAGCAGACCAGCCACCAGTATAAAGCCATTGAGAACCTGGCTAAGCGGAAGGATATTAAGGAAATTATCATTGCAACAGATGCTGGCCGCGAAGGAGAGCTAGTCGCACGCTGGATACTTGAAAAAATCCGCTGGCGCAAAACAATCAAACGATTATGGATTTCCTCTGTAACCGACCGTGCCATCCGGGACGGCTTTCAAAACCTTAAGCCTGGAAAACAATTTGAAGACCTGTATGAATCCGCCGTGTGCCGGGCTGAAGCGGATTGGCTCATTGGCCTGAATGTCACAAGGGCCCTGACGACTAAATACAAGGATCCCCTTTCCGCGGGCCGTGTGCAGACGCCGACTCTGGCACTCGTGATGGAAAGGGAAAAGCTCATTCAAAAGTTTGTTCCAAAAGAGTACTGGACGATTCGAGCCCACATCGGCCCCCTGCAGGCTGACTGGGAGAAAAATGGGGAGAAGCGCCTCTTTTCCAAAGATGCAGCAGAGGGCGTTCTTTCCAAAGTAAAAGGACAAAAAGCGGTTATCCAGTCCATTAACCGTAAGGAAAAAACAGAGCCGCAGCCGCTTCCCTATGATTTAACGGAGCTGCAGCGTGATGCCAATAAACGTTTTGGCTTCTCTGCAAAGAAAACATCCAATGTGCTCCAGAAACTTTACGAGCAGCATAAACTTGTCACCTATCCGCGCACAGACTCACGCTATTTGACAAAGGATATGGAGGCAACCATGATGGATCGCCTCCATGGCATTGCTGCTTCCTATAAAGATGAAGTGAAGCCCATCCTAGCGAATCAGGGCAGGGTCCTGGCTAAGCGAGTCTTTAATAATGAAAAGGTAACCGACCACCATGCGATTATTCCAACGGAAGAACGTGTGCATCTCGGGGATTTGTCCCCTGATGAGCGTAAGCTGTACGAGTTGATCATGCGCAGATTTTTGGCCATTTTCCATAATCCTTATAAGTATGAAACCGTCCATGCTGTTATCGATGTAAATGGGGAGACATTCACAGCCAGGGAAACGGCCGTTATCGACCCGGGTTATCGCAAGGCTGAACGGAATAGTGAAGAGGAAACAGGAAAACAGAGCCTGAAGAACATTTCGAAAGGGCAGAGCTTTACGATACAAAGTGCCGAGTCCTCTGCGAAGCTTACTGAGCCGCCTCTTCGCTACTCTGAAGCCGACATTTTGACACAGATGGAAAAATACAGCCTCGGAACACCTGCGACAAGAGCGGAAATCATTGAACGGCTTCTTGAGACCGAAGCTCTAGAAAGGCAAAATGGCAGGCTGTTACCGACTAAAAAGGGCAAACAGCTTATGGACCTGGTGAATGAAGATCTGAAATCACCGGAACTGACGGCCAAATGGGAACAGGAGTTAGAAAAAATCGCACGCGGAAAAGCAGATCCCAAAGAGTTTCTGCAGAACATCCGCAAACAGACTCAAACCCTGGTTTCTGAAATTAAAAAGAGCGATAAATCGTACCGTGCCCATAATCTCACCGGCTCAAAATGTCCGGAATGTGATTCCTTCCTGAAAGAAAGGAATACAAAGGATGGGAAAATACTTGTCTGCTCAAGTCTTGATTGTAATTTCCGAAAGCGCAAGGATCCAAAGCTTTCAAACCGCCGCTGCCCTCAGTGCCGCAAAAAAATGGAGATCCATCAGGGCAAAGCAGGAACCTACTTCCAGTGCCGCCCATGCAATGTGGTGGAGAAAGCCCAGGACAAAAAAAAAGCCGTCAACAAACGCGAAGAACGAAAACTTGTTCAGAAATATACCCAAAAGGAAGATTCCTTTGGAACAAGCCTTGGCGATTTGCTGAAGGCTGCCATGGAAGATAAGGATTAATATAGAGCCCCGGCTGACGCCAGGGCTCTTTCTTTTGCACATGCATACACAGCCTGTCCTCTCCATAGCATGTACTAATACTCAAAAGGAGAGTGATAGGATGTTAACCCGAATGGCAGACCGTTTCGCAAAGCTTGTGGAAAGATATCTCCCTGATGCCTTTGTCATTGCTGTACTAATGACTCTGTTTGTATTCATAGCCGGATTTTTCATGAAGCCTTCTGAACCGGTTGAGCTATTTAAATCATTTGGTGACGGATTCTGGGTATATCTGGCTTTTACCATGCAAATGGTGCTCCTCTTAATGACAGGCATGACACTTGCTTCTGTTCCTTCTGTACAGCGTTTACTTGAGAAGCTTTCCTCCAAAGCGAAGACAGCCAACCAGGCCTACGTAATGACTTTTCTCGTATCTTCTGCTGCTTATTATATTAACTGGGGCCTTGCTGTTGTAGTTGGCGCCATTATTGCCCGTGAAGTCGGGAAACGAAATCAGAAAGCACACTTCCCGCTGCTAGTGGCTGCAGCCTATGCACCTACTGCTCTATATACAGCCGGCCTGTCGAGTTCAATTGGTTTGACAGTTGCTACTAAGGGCCATTTTCTGGAGGAAGTGGCTGGGGTCATCCCCACTTCCGAAACCATTTTCCATCCTGGGACGATTGCTATTTTAATTGCTCTTGTTATTACAATGCCCATTTTCATAGTGCTCATGGCACCAAAGAAAGACATCATTTCATACATTCCAAGAAAGACGTCTAAGAAAGAGGCTGAACCCGCAGAGGTTTTAAAGACACCGGCGGGAAAACTTGAAAGAACACCGTTTCTCGGCATCATTACCGGCTTAATTGGATTAATTTATGCAGTATTCGAGTTTGTAAATGGCCGTGATCTGGACTTAAACATTATCAATATTATTTTTCTATCCCTGGGCCTTATCCTTCACAAATCACTTGTACAGTACGCAAATGCTTTTAAAGAAGCGGGAACTGCCATTTCCCCTATCATTCTGCAATTTCCGTTTTACGCCGGCATTATTGCTGTTCTTGGCAGCTCCGGTTTGGCAGAGTCTATCATCAATGGAATGGCGTCGATAGCAAGCAAAGGCACCTTTGACATTTTCACCTATTGGGCCGCTGGCATCGTCAATATTCTTGCTCCTTCAGGCGGCGGACAGTGGGCTTTGCAGGGGCCGCTGCAAGTACCTGCAGGGCTGCAGCTGGGGGTGGAGCCCGCCATTACGGCTATGGCTGTAGGCTGGGGTGATGCCTGGACCAACCTGATCCAGCCTTTCTGGGCCCTTCCTATTTTAAGTGTCGTTGGCCTTCATATTCGGCATATTATGGGCTACTGTGCATTGCTGGCCATATGGGTGGGCATTGTAACAACCATTTTAATGATCTTTGTATATTAATAGAGACAGCCAGGCCTATCTTAGGGCCTGGCTGTTTTATTTTCCTCCGCCTGGAGATGGAGCCCGGAAGTTCTGGAGCATGAATTTAAGTTCAATTTGTTTCTTTTTCCGGAAGGAACAGCTACAATGAAAATGAAGATTCTGACAAAAGGAGAATACATAATGAGTCAATTTCAAACCAATTTAGAGAAATACGCAGAGCTTGCCGTTAAGGTCGGCGTGAATGTGCAAAAAGGTCAGACGCTTGTTATTAATACAACGCTTGATGTAGCTGATCTGGTTCGTACTATTGTGAAAAAGGCTTATGAAGCAGGAGCTCATAACGTTGTGGTGAACTGGAGCGATGATGTTGTCACACGCACAAAGTATGATTTAGCACCGGATGAGTCTTTCTCGGAGTACCCGGAATGGCGTGCAAAGGAAGTCGAAGCTTTAGCTGAAAAGGGTGCTGCCTTCATGTCAATCGTTTCAGCAAGCCCTGATTTGCTGAAAGGCGTAAAATCAGAAAGAATCGCAAGCTTCCAGAAAGCAGCCGGACAGGCGCTTGCAAAATACCGCAAATACATTCAGTCCGATAAAGTAAGCTGGACCGTCATTGCTGCGCCTTCCCAAGCATGGGCAAACATGGTATTCCCTGATGCTCCGGAGGAATCCAGAGTGGAAATGCTTTGGAACGCTATTTTCAAAGCCACTCGCGCTGATCTTGACAACCCTGTTGAAGCCTGGAAAAAGCATGACGAAACACTTCATGAAAAAGTGGATTATTTAAACAGCAAGCGATATCAGAAGCTTCATTACAAAGCTCCAGGTACAGACCTGACAATCGAGCTTCCAAAAGGCCATTTATGGGTCGGGGCAGGCAGTGTGAATGAACAGGGACACGAATTCATGGCCAACATGCCGACTGAAGAAGTATTCACGGTACCATACAAGACAGGTGTGAATGGTACGGTTTCGAGCACAAAGCCTCTAAGCTATGGCGGAAATATCATCGATAATTTCAGCCTGACATTTGAAAACGGCCGTATTATTGATGTAAAGGCTGAAGAAGGAGAAGAGATCCTTAAGCAGCTGGTTGAGACAGACGAAGGCTCCCACTATCTTGGTGAAGTCGCCCTGGTTCCTTTCAACTCGCCAATTTCGCAATCCAATTTGCTTTTCTATAATACTTTATTTGACGAAAATGCTTCAAACCATCTTGCCATCGGCAGTGCGTATGCATTCTGTATCGAAGGCGGCAAGAAAATGTCCAGTGAAGAACTGGCTAATAACGGATTGAACGAAAGCTTAACACATGTTGATTTCATGATTGGCTCCGCTGAAATGGATATCGACGGAATCACGGAAGACGGCAGCGCTGAACCTATATTCAGAAAAGGAGACTGGGCATTTTAAAGTGAAAGTGCCCGGTCATATCTTTAAAAAATCATGCGGTCATTGACCTGCATGATTTTTTGTTTTTCTTAATACGATTTCACTAACATTACCATCTAAATCAGAAATCAACTCAATAGAATATTTATCTGCCGGGTAGGTGGAGATGGTTTCACCCGATAGCTTCTCTTCCCTAACCGCTGCTGGAGTGCCAAACATTGACGTAATTTCGTTCATTGATGTTCTCACCCGCTGCCCAGGAATGGAAATAGCTGTAACGTTCCCGGTTTCACGTTCAAAATAATAGGTAATCTCAGGATACATCACAAAAGGGCTGCCATCTTCAAACCCCTCTTTAACAAAGTTTGGATCTGATTTTTTTATTTCAGATATGTTTGTTCCAATCGGAAATGGACTTCCGAGCGGGATTCCCTGTTTTGCTTTCTCAAGGGCATCCCCACTGAGTGCAAGGTTTTTAAAAGGATAGTAGAGGGCTTCCTTTTTCAGCCACAGATTCATCCAGTCGATATCAGATTGATCTTCGCTGGAAAGCTCGATTCGGTCGTGAAGACTCATTGAATGGGTTTCTTCATTAAAATGCCATGTTGAAATAACCCATACATCATTTTTATTTTGGGCAGTTTGAATAAATTTTTGATTAATCGTTTTTATTTTCGCGTTGGAAGTAGTGGTCATGTCTTTTTCCGTGCTGATTCTTACCACTTCTCCATCTTTAATCGCCAGCAGCTGACCCTTAACTAAATTTTCCCCCTTGGACTGAAAGATTGAGATGATGGTTTTGTTCCTCATTTTCTGAGTGTAAACCTGTTCCTTTGAAAGATTAAATGACATTTCTGCACCGTCACTAAGAGCATCTTGTTTATACGCTTCTTTTGACCCGTTCTCAGCCAGGTAAACTGAATAATGTCCGGTAAAATAAGTATCGCCTTTCTTTCCTTTTGCACTGTCCTCTGCCAGAGTGGTTCTTCTTTCGTCTTCCGAATAAAGAAAAACAGTATATTTCTTTTTGCCGTCTGCAGCTTCAATCTGGTATAGTGAATTGCTTTCCAGCCATACTGTCTCTTTTTTCTCTTTTCCATCCTCTTGCACAGAGGCAGTATCTTCTGATTCGGCTTTATCCTCTTTTTTAAGTTTTATTTCTTCTGTATTTAATGATGCATTTATTTCACTTGAGCAGCCTGCAATAACGGATGAAAGCATGGCAATCATAATCATATTTATAAAATTTTTCATTATATACTCCCTAATGTGATAAGAATATTTCCATTTAAAGTCAAATGTTACAATTACGTTTCAACTTATTAAGTGTAACAAATAGGGATCGTTTCTACAAATCTATCAATATGCTCATTTTTTTACAAAAGCACAGGTTTCCTCCCGTATCCTTTATATATGACTCCTCTCCTGCTTCAATCAAACGTTTTAATAAACCAGCCAGAGCCCTACCTAAAGGCTTTTTGCAGGTTTAATAGAAGAGCCCCGGAATACCATTCCGGGGCCTCTTGCTTAAATTTCTGCAGCTGCAGGTGCTGATTTTTCGGTAATTAGGCTTACGGCTATATAAGATGCCAGTGATAAAGCAATAGGCATTACGACTGTATTCATGCCTAAAGCATTGGGATAAAAAGTATGGAATAAAATATAGGAAACTGTGCCGGTTATCATGGAGGCCACTGCCCCATATTTATTCCCTTTCGCCCAATAAAGGCCCAGCACAACTGGCCATATGAATGCTGCTTCCAACCCTCCGAAAGAAAAGAGATTCAGCCAGATAAGCAAATCGGGCGGACTGAGCGCCATGATGCACACCAGAATCCCCAGCAGGGCTGTGACTGCAAAACTCATTTTCTTAATCGTGCTTTCTTCAGCATCAGGTTTAATATAATTTATATACACATCTTTAACAATCGCCGAGCTGACCAGAAGGAGCAGGGAATCCACGGTAGACATAATCGCAGCCATCGGTGCAGCCAGTACAATTCCCGCAAGCCACGGCGGAAGGACCTCCATGGCAATCAGCGGCATAACTTTATCCCCCACTTCAATTCCGGGAAGAATCGGCCTGGCAAATACACCAATCAAATGCATGCCAAGCATGATAAAGCCAACCACGATTGTTCCAATAATAATTGCCCTATGCATGGCTCTGGCATTTTTATAGGACATGGCCCTTACAGCCACCTGAGGAAGACCAATAACCCCCACTCCCACCAGAATCCAGAAGGATGAAACATATAAAGGAGTCAATCCGCCATCAAACCCAAATGGGGTAATCAAATTCGGATTCTCTGAAGACAGATCGCTGATAATATTCTGGATTCCTCCACCTGCCACAATGACAGCAACCAGAAGGACCAGGGTGCCCAAGAACATAATCCCGCCCTGGACGGCATCCGTTACAGCAACAGCACGGAAGCCGCCGATCACCACGTAAACCATTACAGATGCCGCAAAAATGAATAAAGCAGATAAATAGCTTAATCCTGTCAGTGACTCAATCAATCTTGCTCCGCCAACCCATTGGGCTGCCATAGCTGAAAACAGAAAAATAATGATGCTGAGAGAAGATAGCCACACAACCCATTTGCTGTTATATCTTTCTTTCAAAAAATCAATGAGTGTTACAGCATTATACTTTCTTGCTGTAATCGCAAACTTTTTTCCCAAGACCATAAGGACGAAATAACCAGTAACAACCTGTGACATGGCGAGCAGCACCCAGCCAAGCCCCTGCGTATATGCAACACCAGGGCCCCCAATGAAGCTGCTGGCACTTCCGTAGGTTGCAATCATGGTCATAGCCAATATAAAACCGCCCAGCTGCCTTCCTCCCAGAAAATAATCCTGCAGAAACGAGCTGCCGGCATCCATCTTTCTGCTGGACCATAAACCCACCAGAAAAATAATGATTAAAAAGAAGAGAAGAGGTGCAATAACCTGCCAGTTCATTCGGAATCTCTCCCTTCCCCATTTTCTTCAAACGGAACTTCTTTAAAGAGGAATTTCACAGCCGCGGATACCAGTATCACCATGACAATAAAACCGGCAACACAGCTCCAGAAAAACCATGCCGGCAGCCCCATGATGAATGTATACTCATCGGCAGGTGTTGACCCCAGTCCATAGGCAAACCCATACCACCAAATGAAATTAAAGAGTACGAGACCAATGCCAATCCACGCTTCTTTCTCTGCTACTTTAAAACGAGGATCTTTTTTATGTATGCTTTTCTTCATTTTGTCTCCCTTCAGAGCTTTTTTATAGTATGGCATTCATTGAAGGAATTCTTTACTTGATATTCCACAAACACAGCTTATTCTGCAGCAAAAAAGGCAGATTGCTCTGCCTTTTTGATCATATTTTAAAATTGCCCTTTAAGCAAGATCTTCTATTAGCGATTATCAATCGTCTCCGGATAAAGATCATGGTTCATCAAGCGGTAATCCGCCATTTTCTCATATTTTGTTCCGGGCTTGCCGTAGTTCGTGTACGGGTCAATGGAAATCCCGCCACGAGGCGTGAACTTGCCCCAGACTTCAATGTAGCGCGGGTCCATCAGCTCAATCAGATCATTCATAATGATGTTCATGCAGTCCTCATGGAAATCGCCATGATTTCGGAAGCTGAAAAGATACAGCTTTAATGACTTGCTCTCTACCATTTTTTGATCCGGAATATAGCTGATATAAATAGTCGCAAAGTCCGGCTGGCCCGTTTTCGGGCAAAGGCTCGTAAACTCGGGACAATTAAACTTTACAAAATAGTCGCGGTTTGGATGTTTATTATCAAAAGCCTCCAGAATTTCAGACGAGTATTCAAAAAGGTAGTTAGTCCCCTGATTTCCCAATAATGTAATATCTGTTAATTCCTCATCTTTTCTTCCTGACATAAAAATAGCCTCCCTTTATATGATCCCGCTGATCCAAAAGAGAGGTCCGAAAAGTACAGCTTGAAAAATAAAACCATATCCTCTCTTGGATATGGTTGATTATTATAATCAAAGCCATAGTTTTTTATAGAGGGTGATGCTATGAACCTCTCCCGATAACACGGGAATAATAGAAATATAATTGTCATAGTTACTATAGAGAAAAAGCCTGTTTCTGTCAATAGGTGCTTCCTTATCACCTATTCTTCATAGTATAATAACGGTAATTTTCAAAGAAAGGTGATTGGTTATGTGGAATGAGTTTAAAAAATTCGCCCTAAAGGGAAATGTCCTGGATTTGGCGGTTGGGGTTGTAATCGGAGCTGCCTTCGGAAAGATTGTATCTTCCCTTGTAGATGATATCATCATGCCTCTTGTTGGGTTGCTTATGGGCGGAGTTGACTTTACGGATTTGATGGTGAAAGTCGGCGGAGCACAGGTGAAATATGGTTTATTTATACAGAATATAGTGGACTTCTTCATAGTGGCATTCTCCATTTTCGTCTTTATCAGGATTATCAACAATCGTTTCAAAAAGAAAGAAGAAGCAGCGCCAGAACCCGTAGTGGATCCCAATGTTGAGCTTTTAACTGAAATAAGAGATCTCTTAAAAAATAAATAATAAATGAAACTTAAAGAATAACTTTATCGTATATACATATACAAATGATGTTAGAGGAGAAATGAAAAATGTATGTACAGCACACCGCAAATAACAGTTATTTGCCTTCTGTTTTAAGGGCGTTTGCCTTATCATTGGGGATTGCTTTCGCCGGAACGATGGCGGGGGTTTTTATTCCGCCAGCCTTGTTTTTGCCGCTCATGATTCTTGAACTCGGCATGCTGCTTTTTGCTTTCCTGCTCCGCCGCAAAAAAGCTATCGGGTATACATTCCTTTATGTATTTACATTTATTTCAGGAATGACGACTTATCCGATTGTTGCCCATTACCTGGCTGCTATTGGACCAAATCCTGTTTTAACCGCCCTTGCAACGACAACGGTTGTATTTACAGGTTTAGCCGTGTATGCTTCGACTACGAAGCGGGACTTATCTTTCCTCGGCGGCATGCTGATGGCGGCATTGCTTGCTCTTATTGCGATTGGAATTTTCAGCCTCATCTGGCCGTTAAGCTCTAATGCTATGCTGGCTTTTTCCTTCATCGGAGTGCTTGTATTCAGCGGATATGTGCTATTCGACTTCAACCGCATGAAGCATTACGGAGTGTCTCCGGAAGAAGTGCCTTTGATGGCCCTTAATCTATATCTCGATTTTATTAACCTGTTCATTAATATCCTTCGCATTTTTGGAATATTGGGGAGCCGGGACTAACAGGAGTGAAAACTCCTGTTTTTTTTTATACTCAAGCCGGAATTCTTTATTCCTTTAAAAGAATTAAGTATGATCAGAAGCAAACCCGAAAGGCGGGATATGAATGAACTATATTTTAGAAAACCCAAATTCTGATAAAAATATGACGCTTGAACAGGCCATTAATGGACAATACACAATGGCTGTTTTCGTCCGCCATCTTGGCTGACCGGTCTGCCGGGAATATCTTGCGCAGTTGCGCGAGCGCATAAATGAAGTAGAAGAAAGAGGTTTTCAAGTCATTGTCATTGCTCCTTCGAAAGGAAATTTATTAAACAATTCCTTGAGCAATTCGGTCCGTTTCCTTTTCCATTCCTTGGCGACCCTTCCCGGGAAGCTTATAGAGGAATGGGACATAAAACCATGCCAAAGTGGAAGCTTCTTTCAAAAGCCGCATTAGGATATATTACAGGAAAAGTCGGCGACTTTATCCCTAGGGATGAAAAACAGAAAGAGTTTGTCCTGAAGTCCATGAAAACTCAGGATGTCTACATTCAGGGCGGGACATGGCTTTTTTCTCCTCAGGGAAACATGCTATGGAACCATATTGATGAATCACCTGAAGACCACGCAAAGATTAATGATGTTCTAAAGATAATGAATGAAGTGAAAGCTTAAAAGGCAGCCCATTACTTGGCTGCCTTTCCTTTTGTAATCTCCCATATTTCACGCAAAACCGGCATTTCTTCCATTTCCTTCTCCGTTACAAGATCCCATTGAATCCCGTTTGGTTTTGGATATGGCGAGTTGGTTTTGATCAGCTCTTTTTCAGTGGCAATCCAGTCGACAGTCAAATCAAATGGATCCCTCGGGATATCTGCCTCTGTCACCTGGGCGCTGTTAACCGTTCCAATCACAGGGATTTCAGGATTACCCAATTCTCTGATGATCGCATACTCCCGGTCAGCATAGCCCTCCCCTTTTCCGACCCGCCGGCCATCCCGGTGAAGACCTACTGATCCGGCAAAAAACAAATCAATCTTCGGCAATTCTGTGAGGGGGACTTCTTTTCCGTAAGAATGTATGTGCTTAAGGCTCGCAGCTTTCCGCTCTTCCCCTGGCGGCACCCATCCCGGCTTTACCATAATAAATCCAGCTTTAAGCCGTGGAGTTGGAACCAGCAATGTCTTACCGTCTTTCAAAATTTGTGTGCGAACCGGCAGCTGTGGAGAATCAGGATTTACCTTAATGACCTCAGCCTCTTTATATTCAGGCATAGTAAAAACAAATGCGGCCGCTTTTTCAGCTCCTTTAAAATTGGGAATTCTATTTTTTAAAGGAAACGGAAAGCGTCCAAGCTTGTTCTCTTCAAGAAAACTCCATATGTACTCACGGATTTCTTTTTTCGTATTCATTAGGGGTTCACATCCTTTCTTTCATTTTATCCATTAAAGATAGAAACTCCAATTTTTTAAATAAACAGGTTTTAAGACCAATAGACGGGGTAAACAAATAATGCAAAGCCAATAACAAAACGGAAGGGACTGGTTGACGATGAAAAGCGTAACAGCGACTTCAAGGTTCGTCATTGGCATTGCAAGAAACCAGGGAGGATTTGCAGAGCGTTCGAAAGGCACTCTCGTCTATAACCGATATATTTAAAATCGGTATTGCCCTATGCAAATCATAATCCTCAGGTTGTCCGTCATCGGACTTAAAAAAGGTGCAGACCAATCGGTTTGCATCTTTTTTAATGCTCAAAATACCCCTTATTTCCTCTTTTCACTTCATAATCCAAAAAATAATCCTATCAAAATGTTTAGACATGTATATATTTCTCCATAATGGCAAATAAAAGGAGGTTTCTATTGAAATGTCTGAACATGAACAAAAACAAGAATCAACCATGTCCCGGAGAAGATTCATCCGCAATTCAGGTTTAGTTGCCGGCGGTTTGGTGGGCGGCGGCATTCTTGGCGGCTTAATTGGTGCAAACATGAATAAAGATGGTACAGCAACGGAAGAGAATGCCCATACAAACGGTCATGATCAGGTTGCCTATCAGCAGTCGGCATTATATTTTACTAACCCCGAGACATTCGGAATTCTGCAGGCGGCCGTTGAGAGAATTTATCCAAAGGATGAAAATGGCCCTGGCGCCAATGATTTGGATGTTCCTTTCTTTATCGACCACCAGCTTGCCGGCTCATGGGGCAACAATACAAGGGAATATATGCAGGGTCCGTTCTTTCCAGGCTCAAACTTTCAAGGCTACCAGTCTCCATTAAGACGGCACGAAGTCTTTGATGTCGGACTTGCTGCCCTGCAGACTTACAGCAATGAAAAGTTCAATAAGCCATTTGCTGAACTGGAAGGCGAGCAGCAGGATGAAATTCTTACAGCCTTTGAGGAAGACAAAGTGAAGCTCAGGGGTGTAACGTCCAGGACTTTCTTTAATATTCTCCGGGCCGCCACCATTGAAGGTGTATATGCAGATCCTGCTTATGCCGGAAACAAAAATATGGAAGGCTGGAAAATGAAAGACTTTCCTGGCCATCAAATGAGCTATATCAATCAGATAGAGTCTGAGAAATTCGAAAAAATCAAACCGAACAGTCTCCATTCATATACGAAATAGGATTATCTTTTAAGGAAGTGGTAAACATGGCGAAAACATTGCCAAAAACAGATGCAGTTATTGTAGGAGTCGGCTGGGCCGGCGGTATCATTGCGGCTGAATTAGGAAAACAGGGATTAAAAGTAGTCGGCTTGGAGCGGGGAAAAGAGCGCGGCGTCAAGGATTACTATGTTATCCATGATGAACTTCGCTATGGAATCCGCTATGAATTAATGCAGGATCTTTCTAAAGAAACGATCACGTTCCGTAACCATGGAAAGGAAAGAGCCCTTCCGATGCGCCAGCTTGGCTCCTTTTTGCTTGGCGAAGGCTTAGGGGGATCCGGCGTTCACTGGAATGGACATACCTTCCGCTTTTTGCCCTATGACTTTGAAATAAAATCGCAGACAGTTAAAAAGTATGGAGAAGCCAAGATTAAGGGCCTCCAGGTCCAGGACTGGGGCATTACATACGAAGAACTGGAGCCTTATTTCTATGAATTCGAAAAGGCAGCAGGCATTGGCGGTGAAGAAGGTGAGCTGGGGCCAAAACGGGCAGACCCGTTTCCAAATCCTCCAATGAAGGAAACACCCATAACGGCCAGATTTAAAAAAGCCGCAAAATCATTGGGCATGAAACCATACCATATGCCATCCGGAAATATGAGCGAGGCTTATGAAAACCAATATGGAGCCAAACTGGCTGCATGTCAGTATTGTGCGTTTTGCGAACGCTTTGGCTGTGAATATGGTGCAAAGGCTGATCCAACTGTAGCCGTTATACCATTCGCAAAAGAAACTGGAAATGTGGATATCCGAAACTTTGCGAATGTAACGGAAATTATTCACGACGGCAAAAAGGCAACCGGTGTGCGCTATGTAGACGTCCAGACAAAAGAGGAGTTCATCCAGCCGGCTGAAATGGTTATTGTGACAAGCTATGTCATGAATAACACCCGCCTGCTGCTTACATCCAAGCTGGGACGTCCCTACAATCATGATACAGGCACAGGGGTGATTGGCAAAAATTATTGCTATCAGATTCTTCCGGGTTCAGCAGGCTTTTTTGATGAAGAGCAGTTTAATACATTCATGGGTGCCGGGGCTCTTGGGGCAACTGTCGATGATTACAATGGAGACAATTTCGATCACTCCGATCTTGGATTCATCCATGGCGGCTCCATCTCTATCAACCAGTCAGGATACCGTCCGATTCAATATAATATGGTGCCTACTGATACACCGAAATGGGGCAGCAAGTTCAAGGAAAATTCCATTAAATATTTCACCAGGGCTTTAAGCATCGGCACACAGGGAGCATCCATGCCTGTACAGCACAATTACATGGATCTCGACCCTTCATATAAAGATGCTTACGGGCTTCCTCTGCTTCGTCTGACATACGATTTCACTGAACAGGATAAGAATCTTTATAACTATATTGGAAAAATCACAGACCAGATCATGAAGGAAATGGGCCCATCAAAAATTAACGACCGGCAGCAGCTTGAGCATTATGATATTGTCCCTTATCAGACCACACATAATACAGGCGGTGTCATCATGGGAGCTGAGCCTGAAACATCAGCTGTAAATAACTATCTGCAGATGTGGGATGCAGAAAATGTATTTGTCGTCGGCGCATCCGCCTTCCCTCACAATGGAGGCTATAACCCGACAGGAACCGTCGGAGCACTCGCCTACCGTGCTGCTGAAGGAATCATCAAATACAGCAAAGAAGGCGGCTTGCTTGCATAAAAAATAAGGAGTGAACATCATGGGGATTTCAAATATCGGAATACCAGGATTGATTATCATACTGGTAATTACCTTAATTATCTTTGGTCCGAAAAAACTTCCGGAAATCGGATCGGCTTTTGGAAGGACCTTATCAGAATTCAAAAAATCAGCCAGAGATATTATGAGCGATGACGATGAACCTGAGTCAAAAACACGTTCAATTGAAACGGCTGACCGGAAGGATAAACCGCTTTAACAGGAGGGTTTAGAATGAAATCAGACGAACAAACCCTTGTAGAGCATTTAACAGACCTGAGAAAAGTGCTGATTCGATCCCTAGTTTTCTTTATTGTCAGCTTTGCCCTATGTCTGTTTTTCATCAATCGGCTGATACCGGTGCTGGCAAACGATCATGAGCTTGTTATGCTTGGTCCGCTGGATGTCATAAAGCTGTACACGGGAATTGCCGGAAGCATCAGCCTTGGGCTTTCGCTTCCTTTCATTTCCCATCAGATTTGGCTATTTGTAAAGCCGGCATTAACAGAAAAAGAAAGCCGGGTGTCCTTAATGTTTTTTCCGGCTATTCTGTTCAGCTTTATCGGCGGGCTTGGCTTCGGGTTTTTTATTATATTCCCTGCTATTTATCAGTTTTTATTGCTGTTGGGTGAGTCACACTTTGCGATGATGATCACGGCCAGGGAGTATTTTTCTTTTCTTCTGATGTCGACCATTCCTTTTGGGTTTCTGTTTGAAGTACCCTTGCTGCTATTGTTTCTGACAACTATAGGCGTTGTTACCCCAGTCATGCTCAGTTCGATGCGAAAATACGCTTATTTGATCATGGCTGTTGTATCAGCTCTAATTACACCGCCTGATTTATTTTCACAGATTTTAGTCCTCGTTCCTCTTATCGGGCTATATGAAATGGGTGTTATATTTTCAAAAGTGAAATTCAGAAAACTGAAAGCAGTTCAGGAAACACCATCGAGTGAAATCTAAAAGAGTTTAATTCTCCCTCTGAAAGGATATTTAATAAGAAAACAATCCTTTGGGAGGTCTATAAAAATGAATGAACAAGAACATGTAATCAAACAAGATGGTGAATTGGATACAGAAAATATTAAGAGCGCAATGGACAAGATGTCGAATGAACGGGCAGATGTTATCTTAAGCAGCTTCGATGAATTTAAGAGCTATCTGGCGGAACGGATTGAGCTTGGCAAAAAGCTGGGACTAAATGAGGAACAGCTTGCCGTAACGGCTGAAAAAGTGGCTGGCTACCTGGCTGAAAATGTGGAGCCCAAAAACCGTGAAGAACAGCTGCTGAAGGAATTATGGAAAGTCGGGGATGAGGAAGAAAAACATAAGCTTGCCCATATGCTTGTACGCCTGACAGAGCAGGCATAATAATGAAGCCGGAATTGTTGTTCGTGACAATTCCGGCTTTTACTTTTTGAGATCTTTGTACAGGTTTATAAAATGACTCGGTTCTGACTTTACTTGAAAAGAAAATAACCCCCGGCTGGTATGCAGATAAAGAAAACCAATTTCACAATTGGAGTTTCTGTACGACATATCCCAAACTTCATCAAGGAGAAACTTTTCTGATGGCGAAAGGATATGATCCTCATATAAATAAAGATAAAGTTCCTGTTCAATGTATTGCTGCTGATTCCAATCGATTTTCCGGGTGACTGTTATAAAAGGGTGGGAAGCAATGATCCGCACATGAACCTCCAGGATAAAAAGGATTTGCTTCCATTGAAACATATAGCGGCGTGTGATTCAAATGGCGGCTCTCTTAACCTGTGTATTCCTCACGCAGTATCGCATAGTAAGTCAAATCCACCAGCCTGCCATCTTTCATTGCATGCTGCCGCAAAATTCCTTCATGCTTCATTCCTGACTTCTCCATAATCCTCCAGGATCCGGGATTGTCTGTAAAAGCAAGAGCATAAATACGGTTATGGTTCAGTTCTTCGAATCCAAACTTAATAACTGCCCTTGCAGCCTCTGTACCATATCCTTTGCCCCAGAAGGGCTTGCCGATCCAATAGCCGATTTCTGCCCGTCTATTTGCATTGTTGCCCGTAATATTGATGAGTCCTATTAAGCTTTTATCCTCTTTTCTCGTAATGGCAAAAATCACAATCTTGCCTTTTCTCTCAGCTTCCAGGATGCTTGAAATAAAATCCCTTGCTCCCCCCTCCGGATAGGGATGGGGAATATTTAATGTAGTTTTGGCCACATCATAATCGCTTGCGTACTTTTCTACCATGGGTGCATCGTCAAGGGTAAGGCTGCGAAGAATCAGCCGGTCTGCTTCAAGAGTTTTCATTAGCGGGTCCTCCTACCTAACCTTAAATAACTGTTGTGCCTGCTTTCGCTACCTTCTCCATAAAAATAAATAGGGTTTCTTCTCTTTCCAGCTTTGCTGTCTTAAATCCCGCGTAACCAAGCTTTTCATAAAAACGAATATTTTTTTCGCTTTTGCTTCCGGTAAATAATTCAAATCGTTCTGCATTAAATCTACGTTCGATTTCCTTCATAAGTGCTTTTGCAATTCCTTTATTCTGAAAGTCCGGATGCACCATTAGTTTGCCTATATGACATGTTCCATCTTTTTGAAAGGCTCTGACGGAACCTGCCAGTTCACCATCCTCTATGTATTTTAAAATTAAATAATCTCCAAAAGCCTTTTCAACATCACTGACGGTTTGCTTTAATGGCTCGATATTAAAATCTCCATAAAGTTCCGCTTCACTTCTATATGCCAGCTTTTGAATGGATAATATTTTTCCGCGTCGCCTATTTTTGCTTCGATAACCCTCCCCATAAATATCCCCCTCTATCTGCGATGACTTTTCAAAAAAGCGCACCACATCGTGATGCGCCCTCCGTCTTACTCCACCGTAACAGCCAGCTCCCTGATTAATAGAGATGGCGAACCAATATAGCCTGTAGCCATGAATCCCATCGAGAATTCCAGGTCTGAACCGATTGCTTCAATATTATTCATAAGCTCATAAAAGTTTCCGGCAATCGTCATTTGGTTTACGGCGTTTTGCACTTTTCCGTCTTTGACATAAAAGCCGTTGGCCGCAATCGAGAAATCTCCTGAGACGGTGTTGGCACCGGAATGGAGGCCGGATAATTCGGTTATGAGAATGCCCTCTGGGACCGAAGATACCAGCTCATCATAGCTTTGATCGGATGGATTGACGTAAAGATTGGCTGGAGCTACAGTCAAAGCTCCCTTATATGAAGCTTTATAGGCATTGCCTGTCGATTCCACTCCATCTTTTTGAGCTGTTTTGCGATTATGCATCAAAGTGACAAGCCTGCCGTCTTTCACAATATCTTTCCTGGAAGTGGCCACCCCTTCGCTGTCGAAATTAGAGCTTAGCAGGCCTTCTTCCAAAAATGGATCATCTGTGATATTCAATGACTCTGCAGCAATGATTTCACCTGTTTTACCTTTTAAAGCGGATTGCCCTTTTTGGGTATTTTCAGCTGAGAAAATTGGGATGTATGTCTGCAGCAGAGCGCTGGCAGCATCATTCCTTAATATAACTGGATAATTTTTGCTTTCTGCACTTTTGGCATTAAGCTGTGATAACGCTTCTTCTACAGCATGCCTGGCTATCTCCTCCGGATTAAAAACGGAAAAGTCTCTCGTAAACTTGGAGTATTCACCATTTTTCACCTGATCTCCCTGCTTAACAATGACTGATACATAAATTCCGGCATGATTGGTCTTTTCGCTGAGATTTTGGCCCTTGCTGTTGAGGAGAACCCTTTCCGTTTCACTGCTGCTCAGCATGAAATAATCAGTCCCGGTTACCCGCTCATCATATGCATAGATATGCTTTTCTATTTCCTTAAGCAAATTTATTTTTTCAGGAATCGTTACTTCAGCAAGACTGCTTGAATAAAAGCTTCCTGCCTCATACTTTTCGCTGCAGGCAAAGATTTCTTCCTGTACTTCATCTTCTATGAATTGAGAGTTTTCCTTCGCATTCTCAATCAGAAAAGACAGGGACTCTTCATCCAGTTTTTCCGTGAAAGCATAGCCCATCCTGCCTTCGTAAAGGCCTCGGAAGGAGGTTCCGAACACTTCGGAAGTGTCGTAGGAATCGATATCACCTTTATAGAGCTCACAGGCGAACTTTTCCTCCCTCTCATAATAAAGCTCCATATCTGTAAAACCGTGTTCCTTACCAAGATGAAATAACTTCTCTTTAAATTCCTGCAGATTCATATTATTCGACCCCCTTGGTTCCGCCAACAGTCATTTCACTTACGCGGATCATCGGCTGGCCAACGTTGACTGGGATGCTTCCGCTCTGTGACCCGCACATGCCTGCACCATGATCCAGGTTATTCCCCACCATATCAACCAGCTGGAGAGTTTTCGGGCCATTTCCTATTAAAGTAGCACCTTTTAAAGGCTTGCCGAGTTTTCCGTCTTTTACAAGATACGCCTCCATGACGGCGAAGTTGTAATCGCCCGTTGTGGTATTTACCTGGCCCCCGCCCATGTATTTTGTATAAATTCCATACTCTGTATTTGAAATGATTTCTTCCGGAGTGGATTTGCCGTTGGCAATATACGTATTGGTCATCCTCGAAGTCGGTGCAAACCGGTAGGACTGCCGTCTTCCCGAGCCTGTCGGCTCCATGCCCATTCTGCGGCCCCCGAATTTATCAATCAAGTAACCTTTTAAAATCCCATTTTCAATCAGCACATTTTTACGGGCTTTTTCGCCTTCATCATCTATCGTAATCGATCCCCACTCATTGGCAATTGTGCCGTCATCAATATATGTAACGACATCCGAGGCCACTTTTTCGCCGACCCGGTTTGCAAAAACAGAGTTTTCCTTTGCTACAGATGTAGCTTCAAGACCGTGTCCGCATGCTTCATGGAAAATAACGCCGCCGAATTCATTATCAATGATGACGGGTAACTTCCCGCTTGGACAAGGGTCTGCACCAAGCATTGTAACAGCAATGCGGGATGCCTCATTCGCATAATGCTCCAGGTTCAGGTTTTCCATAAACTCAAAGCCTTTATGGGCTCCAGGTCCATAAAATCCAGGCTGTATTTTATTTCCTTCTGCTGCAATCGATTGGATAGCAAGGCGGCTTCGCACCCTCCGGTCTTCAACAAATTTACCTTCCGAGTTGGCAATCATCACATTCTGTTCTTCATCCAAATACCTGACTGTAACCTGCTGGATGCTGCTGTGATAGTTTTTGGCAATTTCATATGCCTTTTTCATCACATCAACTTTGCGGTGCTTCTCCACTTCGCGCGGATTCAGAGAAATTGGATGTGCTGCCGGGATGATCTCTTTATACAGTTCTGCAGGCTGAATGATTTTATCTCCTTTGATCGCCTGGGCAGCATTACCCGCAGCTTTCAGCAAGCCTTCCTTTGAGCCATCCGTTGTATAAGCATAAACACTCTGCAGCCCCTTAAATACGCGAATGCCGATCCCATAATCCCTGCCAGATAAGCTGCTCTCGATTTTCCCTCCCTGAAGTGCAAGGTTATTAGTGAAACGGTCCTCAACAAATACTTCAGCAAAGTCCCCGCCAGTAGCCAGGGCTGCAGTAATAACATCATGAATAACTGATTGTGAAAGCATAAAGACCCTCCTTTTATCTAACTTTTCAAACTATTCTAATCATACCTTACTGTTTCTAATTTTAGTATGTTTTTTTCCTTTTTTGACCATTAGGGAGGAGGATTATGTATCGGTCTGGAGATGGAAATAGATTTTTGGCTGTACGGGAGTTTGGTCTATTTGCAGATTCTCGGTTCTATTTGCAAGTTGGGCTCGTCTATTTGCAAGCCCACTCACCTATTCGCTGTTTAAAGAACTTTACTGACAAAGCAGTTGCTCCACAAAAAAAGCGCCACATCAATGGCACTTTTTTATAATACCCCGGAAAACAGCCGGGCGAAGGATTCCTTCGACCTTTCCGCCAATCCTCTTTTATAATATTGGACAGGACTTAATTTCACACTTTCCTCGAGATCCTCTTCATAATGGGCGACAAGATCGCGGATCGAGCTTGTACCGTACAAAAAGACATTAACTTCAAAGTTCAAATGGAAGCTGCGCATATCCATGTTCGCAGTTCCTATTGAAGCAAGGATACCGTCCACGATAATGATTTTCTGATGCAGAAAGCCTTTTTTATAGGAATATATTTCGACGCCATATCGCAGAAGCTCCGCAAAGTAGGACCTGCTTGCATATTGTGTCAGAAAGCTGTCATTTATCTCAGGGACGAGAATGCGCACTTCCACTCCTTTTGCCGCCGCCACTCTTAATGCCGTGCGAATCGATTCATCAGGGACAAAATAAGGTGTGGCAATCCAAATGGATCTGGTTGCGCAGGATATCATCGAATAATATAAATCACTCATTATTCCCTGCTGTGTATCGGGACCGCTGGCCACCACCTGGACCGCGCCATCAAGCACATCATCATCGATCGGATACTTTACATCCCGGTATTCCTCCAGCACATCTTCCTTGCTGACATATTCCCAGTCCAGGAGAAAGACCGTATGCAATGTATACACAGCCTCCCCCTTCAAAAGCATATGTGTATCCCGCCAGAAACCGATTTTTTCATCTTCACCCAGGTATTCAACGCCTACATTCAGTCCGCCCACAAAGCCAACTTTCCCATCAATTACAACAATTTTGCGGTGATTTCTAAAGTTGAACTTCTGATTGAAAAAACCGTACTTCAGTGGAGAAAATGGCCGCACTTTAATGCCTGCCTCCTCCATCGACTGCAAATCCTCCAGTGAGATTCCCATGCTGCCTGCTGCATCAAAAATAAACAGTACTTCCACCCCCTGCCTGGCTTTGTCGATCAGGATATTGATGATATCCTTGCCAAGCCTGTCAGAGCGGAAAATATAATACTCAATATGGATAAATTCCTTTGCTTCACGCAGCTTGTTCTTGATTTCATTAAATGTCTCCCCGCCATTTTTAAGGATTTTCGCCCGTGAATTAGTGCTGAGCGGGGTCAATGCCACATTATTGGCGAATTTTGCAAAGCAGTGCTGGCTGTCCTGGAGGAAAGATATATCTGGCGTGTCTTCCCTTTTCATCAGCCTTTTCCATTCATCCCTGTCCCGGCTTCTTTTGCTTTTAAACAGGTAGCCTTTCAAATATAGCTGCCCGGAAAACAGGTAAAACAGATAACCGGCAACTGGAAAAAACACCAGCACATACATCCACAGCAGAGTTTGATTAGGGCTTCGATTCTCGAGCATCAAGGATATAGCGCTGATAATGATAACAGCTGCATAAAGCAGGGCAGCACTGATTTTAATGGGTGAGCTGGCATCCGTGAAAAAGATCATATACACAGATGCAATCAGGATAAACACAAAAATGGATTCCACTCTTCTTTTTTTCATAGGCCACTACTCCTAAAAAGGTTACTACAATATGTATGTTTTCCTTATACCCTTTTTGATGCCATATAGAAACCAGGCAACATTAGCTTTTCCCATTTTCAGGACAAGAAAGCATGATTCGGAAAAAAAGAAGAGCCTTGCGGCTATCGCAAAACTCTATGGCTATTGTCCCCCTCCGGTATAATGCTTGTCACCCATCGTATAATTCGAGCTCTCCCCTGGCCTTTCACTTGGGCTGATGCCTTTTTGCATTGTATTGTTAATCTTCTTCCTCTTGCGGTCAATACAATAAGCGAAAACCAGAGTCGCCAAAATTAAGCCAAACAGCACTCCCATTCTTCTTCCTCCTTTTTATATGTATATTCAATATTCATGAGCGATTGCTTACAAACCGGGGTTTAGAAAGTATCTTTTCAAAGATTTTTTGTCTTTGAATTATGCCCGTTGATTGCAGTGAAAGGCACGCAGCGAACCCGCGGGGAGGAATGCGAGCCTCCTCGGCTTCGCCTGCGGGGATGCCAAAAAAAGAGAGCTATACTTATAGCTCCCTCTCAGTATTACTTCCTCATATTCTCCTGGTCCTTCAGGCGGTTTTGCTGATCCGGCTTACGCTCCTGATCTTTTATTGACTGTTGTTGCTGCTGCCGGGAATCCTGCCCTTTTACAATCTCTTTTAAGTCCTTGCTGTTATTCTCGGCCATGCTGATCCCTCCTGTACTTTTTTTATCCTGTTCCCTTATCAAAGCAAATAAAACAATTTTTCTTCGGTATTTTCATATTAATTGTTGCTTTAGTCTATTGAACCGCGGGGCGGGCGAGGACTCCTCCTGGACGCTGCCTATCCTGCTTCTCCCGCTGGACTTGAATAAGCTTCCATCAGTAATATACATTTTCGAGGACCTCGCATCATCAACTCAGTAAATCATCTGCAAACATCAGCAAACCTTGAGAAACAGCCTTTTTTAAAAGGATTTTTCCCAAGCAAAGAGAATCTTATGGGTAGGTAAAAAAAGGAGTGACCCCGATGGAAATTAGGCTTCTGCACCCGGATGATGCTGAGATGTACAAAGAGTTAAGATTGGAAGGATTAAAAAAGAACCCGGAAGCTTTTGGTTCAAGCTATGAGGAGGAAGCCAGCCGCCCTCCTGAATTGTATGGTGAAAGATTTAAGGCGGAAAATTCCTTCCACTTCGGCGCGTTCGAAAATGGTAAGCTGATTGGTGTTGTCAGTTTAGTAAGGGATACCGGGCTAAAAATGAAGCACCGCTCCAATATTTATGCGATGTATGTGACAGAGTCCGCCCGAGAGAATGGAGTCGGCAAGAGCCTTATCAGCAAGGCTGTGGAAAAGGCACGGTCATGGGACGGGGTGGAACAAATCCACCTGGCTGTTATGTCTGAAAATATGCCTGCTAAAAAGCTTTATGCTTCTTTAGGCTTTGAGGTTTACGGTACGGAGAGGCACGCACTGAAGATGGATGGAAGGTACTATGATGAAGACCTGATGGCACTGTTTTTATAATAAAAGGCAGCTTCCTGTTTGAGGGGGCTGCCTTCTTCTCATTGATATTTGTTTACAATTTCCTGCAGCTTCAGGGCAAGCCCCATTTTCCCGTCTACTTTCAGGCTCCCTGTCATAAATGCCATGGATGTGTTGAGTTCATCTTTTAATAGTTTTGAAAAGTTTTTGTCTGACAGTTTCAGTGTCACTTCAGGATCATGGGAAGCCCCCTCTTCTACTATAACTTTTCCTCCCTTTAATCTAATCTGGATTGGCCCGCTTTCCTCAAGGTCCACCTGAAATACCCGATCTTTCTCATCTTTGATATGTACGGGATCAGCGTTCATTTTATCTGCCAGCTGGTATAATTCATCTTTGACTGCCATGGCATGTTCCTCCTTAATATATGGCTTTATGATTATAGTTCAACACATGAACTTAAATTCCTTCCAAAAAATGAACTACTATTCACTTTTTATCAAAAGAATAGCACCTTAATAAAAGGTGCTATCCCCACAAAACTATTTCCTTTTCCCTTTCAAATCAACACCAATGGCAGCACCATTGCGGCTTGAATCTGCCACACCTTTGAAAATTCCTTTATCACGATCGATCAAAATACTTTGGACATTTCCTATCGTGGTTGGACTAGAACCAAATTTATGTCCCATTCCGTCAAGTCTATTAATAATCTCTGAAGGAATGCCCTCTTCATAGCGGTAGGAATTCAGGTTATTTGTATAGATTCTCGGTTCTTCCACCGCTGCCTTTAGCTCCATATCATAATCAATGGCATAAAGGATCGTCTGCAGCACGGATGTAATGATCGTTGCGCCTCCCGGTGAGCCAACTGTCAGGACAGGCTCTCCATCTTCAAAGACGATCGTCGGGGTCATCGAGCTTAAAGGCCGCTTGTTTGGCTGGACTTCATTTGCCCCGCCCGGTACGGCATCAAAATCTGTCAGCTCATTATTCAGCATCAAGCCGTAGCCCGGAACCATGATTCCTGTTCCAAATACCTGTTCAATGGTTGTCGTATAAGACACAACATTTCCCCATCTGTCGGTTACGGAAAAATGGGTGGTCTCACCGTACTTGCGGTCATTCGGCTGTTCAACTTTATCATAATCGGCTTCACTGTCCTCATATTTCCAAGGATCTCCCGCTTCAGGGCTTGGATTTACTTTATTCAGACTGATCAGTTCCTGGCGCTCCTTAATATAATCAGGGTGAAGGAGCCCATTAACCGGGACATTGACAAACTCCGGATCCCCTGCATATACGGCGCGGTCTGCATAGGCAAGGTGCATCGTCTCAGCAAGCAGGTGATATTTCTCCCAGGACTTTGCATCATATTGTGATAGATTAAAATCATCCAGCATCTTCAGCATCTGCAGTAAAAACACTCCTCCAGAGCTTGGAGGCGGCATGCTCGCAATTTCATATCCCTTATAGTCACCCCAAATAGGTTCATCTATGGTAACTTCATACTTTGCCAGATCTTCCGGTGTCATTGAACCTCCATACCCTTGAACAACACCTGCAAGTGCTTCTGCAATTTTGCCATTATAAAAAGCATCTGTTCCTCCAGCACGGATCATCTTAAAGGTTTTTGCAAGATCCTTCTGTACTAGACGGTCCCCTTCCTGAAGTGGTTTGCCCTTAGGCAAAAAGACTTTGCCTGCAGCCGTTCTGCCTAGCTTGTCCTGATTATCGGCAATCGCATCGGCTAAAACAGAATCAATCGGAAACCCTTTATCTGCCAGCTTAATGGCAGGACCGATCAGCTGCTGCATAGGGCGTGTTCCCCATTTTTCAAGAGCCGTTTCCAAGCCTTTCAATGTACCGGGCACACCCACAGCTGTCCCTCCAGTTGAACGCTCCGCAAATGGAATCGGCTTCCCGTTTTCATCCAGGAACATATCCGGCGTAGCACCGGCAGGAGCGCGCTCACGGCTGTTAATGATGGTGGTTTCTTTCGTTTTGCCATCATAGACCATCATGAATCCTCCGCCGCCGATTCCGGACATCATTGGTTCGACCACATTAAGGGCGAACTGGACTGCGACAGCAGCATCAATGGCATTTCCGCCCTTTTTCAAGACATCAGCCCCAATTTTAGATGCCAGCGGATGGGCTGAAGCCACCATTCCATCCCTGCCGACATCAACCTGGCTATACCCTCCATAGCCATCATCAGGCTTCGGCTTTTTCGCTTGCCCGGTTAAAGGCATGGTTCCTGCAACCAGTAAAATACTCAGAAGCATGAGAATACCAGTTTTCAAAACTCTTCTCATAATCTACCTCCTTCAGTTAGGTTTTACACTTCTAACTTAAGAGGAAGGAAAAGGATAATCAAGGAATTAGAGTTAATATTCTGAAAGTTAAATCTATTTTACTAGACAAAGGCATGTAGAAAGGTTCAATTATTTTTTCCAAATGGGAAAAAATGAGGAGGAAGTTTTTAACAGAGGAAGAACAGTGTTATGTGCTCTCCCCCATCAAAAATGCTTTGTTAATCACCAGGGCAGATTTGTACCATATGTCTTTGCCCTGGCTTCACTGTCCTTCCTGCGTTTTTTGCGGAATTCCGCCCGTTCTTTTGCCGTTTCATAAAGACTCTTTTCTTCTTCTGTTTCAGGCACGACGGCCGGCACAGGAGCCGGCTTTCCATTCTCGTCAACCGCAACCATTGTCAAAAAGGACATTGCACACACATTTCGATCACCTGTCAGAAGGTCTTCTGCGATTACTTTTACGAAAACCTCCATTGATGTCCGGCCTGTATAGGTCACAAATGCCTCCAGACAGACTGAATTGCCTTCATATACCGGATGAAGAAAGTCAACAGAGTCTGTTGATGCGGTTACCACATTTCTCCTTCCATGCCTCATCGCTGCAATAGCTGCCACATCATCAATATAAGCCATCAGCTTGCCGCCAAATAACGTTCCATATGTATTCGTGTCTGGCGGAAGCACGATGCTCGTTTTTACGGTAAAAGATTCTCTGCATGTTTTGGTTTCATTCATGTTGTTCCCTCCTATTTTACTAAAGCATATCAAATACTGATGCCTAATAAAAATTTTTTGGTTAAATATTAATTTGCTATTGCCAAAATTCCCCACTATGTCATATAATCTTATTGACCAGTGTTCAATAACGAAAGGTGATTCCATGAGTCCAAGAAAAGCAGCCCATGAGGAACTTACAAAAGAAGCCATTATTTCTGTAGCACGTGATCTGTTTATTAAGGAAGGATATGCCGCAGCATCCATGAGGAAAATAGCGGATACACTTCAATGCAGCCATGGTGCCATCTATTATCATTTCAAAAATAAAGCTCAATTATTTTATGAAATGGTTGAAGCCGATTTTCAAAAGCTCAGCCAAGTCCTCGACAGTGTGCTGAGAGACTCAGCAGATACTAATGAACAGAAGCTTTTCAGCATTTTTTACCGCTATATCGAGTTTGGCCTGACCAATCAAAAACATTATGAGCTGATGTTTTTAATACGTGATGATGATGTGAAAAGTTATCTAAGTGAAGGACCAAATACCAGCTACATGCATTTTGCGCAAGCGATTAATTCACTGGCTCCAAGGGCTCTTTCCATAAAAGATATTTGGTCTGTATTTTTAAGCCTGCACGGCTTTGTCACGCATTATTGCAGATCCGAAACGACATTTGAAGAAGTGAAGGATCACGCCTCTTCACATGCTAAATTTTTACTAAAGGCAATTTCTTAAAGAAATGTTTCCGGCATTTCTTTCATTTTTACTCTTAATTGAACAGTGGTTAATAAAATACAAAGGATGATTGTATATGATGAAAACAGCTGCAGTGTTAGGAGCAACCGGCGGAATGGGCCATGCATTAACAGAGGCACTATGCCGCAGAAATATAAGAACTATTGCTTTTGCAAGATCTGAAGAAAACCTGCTTAAATTTAAAAAAGACTGGGGAACAAATGCTGTTATTCAATCAGGCGATGCACTGAATCCAGATGATGTTGAAAAGGCAGTAATAGAAGCAGATGCTGTTTTTCATGCCATCAATATCCCTTACCCGGAATGGGATCCAGCACTCTCCATTATTCTGACTAATACCCTGCAGGCTTGCCGCAAACATCATAAGCCCTTTATTTATGCTGATAACATATATTCCTATGGCCTTCAATCCAGCCCTGCTAACGAATTTTCTCCCAAGAATCCGCACACCAAAAAAGGCAAGCTGCGCGAAACCTTAATCGAGATGATAAAAAGCTCAGATGTGCCATACATCATTGCCCACTTCCCTGATTTTTACGGCCCTCAAACAGGAAATACACTTTTACACTATACTCTGAGTCAGGTTCTTGAAAAAAATAAAGGCTTGTTTGTCGGCAAAACCAATATTCCGAGAGAATTCATTTTTATTAAAGATGGTGCAGAAGCGTTAGCCGAACTTTCGTTAAATAGTGACTCATACGGTGAAGTCTGGAATATCCCTGGTACAGGAACCATTACAGGGCAAGAAATAGCCAGTATCGTTTCCAGCCATCTCAAGAGAGAGATTACCTTCCGATCTGTCCACAAATGGATGGTTCGTGCCATCGGTGTG
Organism: Cytobacillus sp. GQ23; assembly: GCF_059758675.1. Lineage (NCBI taxonomy): Bacteria > Bacillati > Bacillota > Bacilli > Caryophanales > Bacillaceae > Cytobacillus > Cytobacillus sp. GQ23. The sequence continues at coordinate 72,040 of NZ_JCAXER010000006.1, read as the reverse complement.
TTTGATCCCATGATGAAAGAATACACTGAATTGATGTACTTGAATCAGACGCCTGTTATTTTGGACGGCAGTAAATATGAAGCGAGAATCGGCAGTCTGCCTAAAACACCATATGAGACTGGGATAAAAATGACATTGGATCATTTATTAAACGAAAAGAATGCCGTACTCTAACGGCATTCCTTTTATTTAAAGAATGAATTTTTCTTTTTACCCCTCAGGATATCACCCATCCAGCCTTTTTTCACCAGCATGAAATAAAGGGCTGCGGTAGACGCAAGGATAATGATCAGGGAAAACAAATACCCATACTTCCACTCTAGCTCAGGCATAATTTTAAAGTTCATGCCCCATAACGCTCCCCAGGTTGCGACCGGTGTCATTAAGGTAGTAATGACGGTAAGAGTCTTCACGATTTCATTTCCCCTGTGCATGGATACCATCTCTTCAAAATTCACAAGGTCGTCAATTTCCTGCTGAAACTCACGCACCAGCGTATAACCTCTTTCAATTCGCTTGCAGGTTCTTTTAAACTCAGTTCCTTCTGTAACACCTTCACCAAAGGTTTCTTCTACACCAAGCCTAATCTCTTTAACTGGAATCATGATATTTTTCCACACTAGGATCTGGTGGCGGAGGTCATAGATTTCTTCCAGGCGATTAATATTATTTTTATCTTTTATTTTCCATAACAGGTCATTTAGCCTTACCTCAAACTTATCAATCTTCTTAATATTATCGCTCAGAATTTCACCCAGAATCACAAAAAATCCATCAATGGCATTGTGCGCATAATCCATTTTTTTTAAAAGCAAGGATTCATCAGACTGAATAACAGACGAATCAAAATCAACAGTCAGGAGAAAATCCCTTGTCAGAAAATAGTGGAACATGCTATGTTCATGCTGCTCCTCCGTTGTCTGCGAATATATGAGGGAGCCGCTGAGAATTTCCTTATTGCGAACTGAGGTATCTATTTCCATTACATTTGTTTTGTTCTCGGAAGTGTTTTTAGCCCATTCCTGCAGAGCTTCTTTATAATCTCCAGCTTCATTAAAGTCTATTTCATCCAAATGATCGTATCGGTGCCATGTCCAATTATCTTCATTATATTCCTTTTCCATCCCCAGCTTCCTCCTAAAAAGATTCCTATATATATCAACATCTTTCCCTGCTAATGGCTCGAATTAAACCACTCTTGGAGAGTAATTATTTCATGTATGGAAACAATGTTAAAAGTTCTTAATGTTTGCTTCTGATTATGCCGGGTAAAGATAGAGCAAGAAAGAAAATCAAATTTATTAAGGAGGAGCATATTCATGAACTCTCGTCCGCTAAATCAATATCTATTAGCCGGTGTTGGCATCACGAGCATCTTATTATTAGCAAGCAAAAACAATCGAAATAAAGTCCAGTCTCTGGCAGTTAAAATGAAAGGCATGCTGCCTGAACGCTTTTTAAACGATACAGTGCCAACGGAAAAACTGGGTCACCCGGACCCGCATAATATTGAAGATAATAAAATGGTTGATGAAGGCGCTATGTATTCAGTAAATTACTATAATGAAACTGTTCAGCAATGACCTAAGGACTGACTCCTTAGGTTTTTTTAATAAAATTTGAGTTTCGGAGGAAGCAAGATGGGAATTCTGTTCATCCTGATTTATTTGGGAATCGTCTTGGCCGTTATTGAAATTAATACTCTAATTTTTACTTATACAGGACTTGATAAGCATGTTTCCAGATTTCAGGTAATCAGCATGCTAACTGGTACAGGATTTACAACTGGAGAATCGGAGCTCATCATTGACCATCCTATCCGCAGAAGGTTCGGAGCTTTTTTAATATTATTTGGCGCCTTTTCATTAGCAGTCATTATTTCGGCAATCAGCAATATCCTTTCCGATGAATTTTATACTGCAAAGATCTCGTTCGTGGCTGTTGCCCTGGTCATCATTATCATTATTTTAAGGCTGCCTAAGGTGCGGGATTATCTTCCCGGTAAGCTGGAGGATGAGCTTGAGGAACATTACGATTTCCGCGATCTTCCGATAAGAGAAGCTCTTCTTACAGATGATTCTGATCATGTACTGGACTACTTTATTGACGAAACATGTGAATTTAAAGATAAAGAGTTAGGTGATGTTATCAATAATGATGAGGATATCAATGTGCTGTATATTCAGCGGGGTGACTTAAAGATTAGAAAAGAGCGGCTTGTGACGGAGCTTCAGGAAGGCGACCATATTATCCTGTACGGGGACGAACAAACGATAGAGAGCAAATTTGGTAAAAATAATGAAGAAAAAGAATAAGCATCTGCCCATGTGGGGAGATGCTTATTTTTTAGTTAAACTGCTTCTCAGGCGATAGATAGAGGGTCAGGCCAATTTTTTTGCATACTGTTACATAATGCATCATCGCCAGGAGAACAGCTCCCATATTCATGCCGATAATAATCCCGTCCATCTGCAGGCTGTGAAGAGAGCCAAGCAAAAACATGGCTGAGAATGAAACAACGGTTGACCAGATGGAATGATAGAACGCCTCCTTCATCAGTCCCAGGCCGATTAAATAGGCCTGCATCGGAATTATGAAAAAGTGGAGCAGAAAAAATGGCCACAGCAGCTGTAAATACACGGCTGCATCTGTGGAGTGGAAAAACACCTCGGTCAGCGGCCGTGCAAAAAAATAGAAAAGCATAACCGATGGAATCCCATATAAAAAGGTTACAAAGAACACCTGCTGAAGAAGTCTCCGAAGCTCCTCCAGATTCTTATCCGCATATTCTTTGGAGACTGTCGGAATCAGTATAATTAAAAATGAATGTGCAATGAAAGAAGGGAAAAAACCGATCGTCATGGCGACACCAGCGAGCATCCCAAAATGTTCTGTTGCAATTTCTCCCGGCACTCCCGCCTTTAAAAGCGCCCCCTTAATCAAAAATGGCTGTATAGCATGTGTCAGGGCATGGAAAACTCTCAAAGCAGTCGTCGGTACAGAAACAGAGATTAAATTCCGCCTCACACTTCTCCCGCTTATAAACTCAGATGGCTCTTTTTTAATGCGCTGATACTGAATAATAAACATGTTCAGCAAATAAAGAAAAACAACAATCTCACTTCCTACAAATGTACAAAAGGCAATAAAGACTGCTGTATCGGCATCAAATTGAAATGCCTGATATAGCACCACGAGCAGCAGGAGCTGAGCGGATTTGCGCAGGAAATTGGAGGCAGCAATTTTCCCCATTTGATGCTTGCCCATAAAAAATCCTCTGGCAATCGAGGAAAAGGACACGATAGGGATAAACCCGATCACAACCCACCTTAAGAGCGGATGATACTCATTAAAGGCACTGACAAACGGGATAATAAGCGCTGCAGCCGGCACTAACACGGCCGTAAAAATAATGGTCAGCTTGATGACATGATTAAGCATGCTGAGATGGTACTTTTTATCCCTTTCGGCAATGAATTTGGAAATCGAAATTGGAAGTTCAAAACTGGCCAGCAGCACGATCAAAAATATGGTCGGCAAGATCGACATGTACATGCCGAGCCCCCTCTCCCCCAGTTCCCGGGCGAGCACCATATTCACCACAAACTCTATACATTCGCTTGCAAAAGCCGCCAGTGCAAGCAAGATGACTCCTTTGAAGAATTTACTCATTGCGCCTCTCCTTATATAATGCAGATTCTATATAAGATATGAGACATGCCCCGATAATATATTGCCTTTAGGAATTTTTAAGAAAATTAATATAATGAAAAGGAGAGCAGCCAGATGCCGCCCTCCTTTCAGTTAAAATACAAAAACATGTGCAATCAGTACAATAACAGGTAATGTAATAATCGTTCTTTCGATAAAAATAACGAATAAATCCATAAAATTCAGCGGAATATTTGAACGCAGAATCAGAATTCCGATTTCAGACATGTATACTAATTGTGTTAATGACAGTCCTGCGACAACAAATCTTGTCAGCTCACTCTCAATCCCGCTTCCGATAACAGCAGGAAGGAACATATCAGCAAAGCCAACAAGCATGGTTTGTGCTGCTGATTCTGCTTCCGGCAATTGCATAAACTCCAAAATCGGAATGAGCGGGGATGCAATAAACGCGAATACAGGAGTATATTCCGCAATGATCAGGGCAGCAGCTCCCAGACTCATAACAAGCGGAATAAGGCCCATCCAAATATCCAGAACCGTTTCAATGCCATCGGTTAAAAGCTTCTTGGGACCCGGGGCATTTTTTGCTTTATTAATCGCCTGCTCCCATCCCCATTTCAAATTGGAAACACCTTCTGGAATTGTTTCATCAATCTGCTGTCCCACAGGCTCATAATAAGTATCAGGCTTCCGGGATAATGGCGGAATTCTTGGCATAATCAATGCTGCCACCACACATGCAGCAGAAACGGTTAAGTAAAAAGGGATGAATAAATGTCCAAGACCAACCACATTCGCTACGACGAGGCTGAAAGCAACGGAGGCAATTGAAAAGGTTGTCGCGATGACCGATGCTTCTCTTTTTGTGTAAAAGCCTTCATCATATTGCTTTGTTGTAACCAATACACCTACTGTTCCAGCTCCCATCCAGGATGCAAGGCAATCAATGGAGGACCTGCCGGGAAGTGTAAAAAATGGTCTCATGAATTTTTGGACAAGTGCACCAATGAACTCCATTAATCCAAATTCCACTAAAAGCGGAAGAAGGATGCCGGCGAACAGGAACCATGTAAGCAAAACGGGCGCCAGATCGTAAAGAACCACACCCCCTGTATTTCGTGACCAGATAAATTCAGGCCCGATCTCAAACATAGTCATAATTCCGACTGCGAAACCGAGGATTCTCATTGTTAACCCGAACTTTCCAGTATCAAACAATCCTTTTAAAAACTTATTATTCAGTATTAGTGCAGGCTTTGCTGTTTTTGTCAGGACGGAAAGAAAAACCGATAATCCTAAAATGAAAATAATGATGGCAGGCATCTGTTCACTGAACACATTACCTAATAGTGATGCTAAAATACCAACGCCTATCGTTACGTCTCCCTGGAATTTAACGGGAACGAGAAATAGAAGCGACCCAATTAAAGATGGAATAATAAATTTCCAGGACTCTCCTGTCACGGCTTGCGGCTTAACCCTTGTCTCAGCTTTCATGCTCTTACCTCCTTATGATTTGGAAACCACTGCTTCATGTTCCATAAGTGCTTCTTCCAAGACTTTCAGTCCCTGGTCAATCTGCTCCTTTGTCACGACAAGCGGCGGAATCATCCGAATCACTTCCCCTGAATTTCCGCAAAGATAAAAGAGGACTCCCTTATCAAGTGAAGAGTTCAGAATATCCATTACCGCATTCCCATCCGGTTTTCCGGTTCGCGGATCGATTATTTCAATGCCGATCATCAGTCCCAGACCTCTGACACTGCCAATAGCAGGATGTTCAGCCTTCAAAGCCTGTAATTTCTGTAATGCATACTCTCCCATTTGCTTTGCGTTTTCCAAAAGATTCTCCGCTTTTAGCACTTCAAGAGAAGCCAAGGCAGCTGAACAGGCAATCGGATTTCCGCCAAATGTTGTTCCGTGGGCCCCCAGCGGCCATTTTTCCATTAGCTCCTTTGATGCTGCAGTCGCACTTAACGGCAATCCTGCCGCGATTCCTTTTGCAATTGCCATGATATCCGGCACAACATCAAAAGCCTGAGCGGCAAACCATTCTCCCGTACGTCCAAAGCCGGTTTGCACCTCATCAAATATTAGAAGAATTCCATGCCGGTCACAGATTTCCCTGATTTTCTGCATCCATACCTTTGGAGGAATAATATATCCTCCTTCCCCAAGAACCGGTTCAATGATCATGCAGGCAACCTCTTCCGGATCTACCTGATGCTTAAAGAGTGTTTCTGCATCCTTTTCCAGTTTCCTAGGGAAGTACTCCTCAGGATCTTCCCCAAAAGGACAATCCCGCATATCCGCATAGGGAAGCTGATAGGTAAGCCAGGACGGCTGCTGAAACTTGCGGTATTTACTCTTTGATGTGGATACACTGAGAGCACCCATCGACCTTCCATGGAAACACCCTGTGAAGGAGACAACATACGGCCTTCTCGTCACATACTTTGCAAGCTTAATAGCTCCTTCGATTGCCTCCGTTCCGCTATTTGCAAAGAAAAAGCAATCCAGATTTCCCGGAGTAATTTTTCCCAGCTCCTCTGCAAGCCGCAAAATAGATTCATAGATGATAACGCCTGACGGTCCGTGCACCAAATGGTCTGCACTGTCTTTAATAGCCTGTACAACTTTTGGGTGGCGATGCCCGACATTTTCCACTGCGATGCCTGACGTAAAATCCAAATACTCTTTTCCATCGACTCCGTAGTAATAGCAGCCCTCCGCCTTTACCACCGGCAAATTCGGATGGTCCTTTGCCATGCTTGGTGCCAATAAATTTGAAATGTTCCCTACAAGATGACTCCAGTTTTCTCCGTTCATACTTTTCCCTCCTGAATTCTGCATTTGATGTTAATGCTATGTTTTCTCTGCTATTCTTTAATGCAATATTCATGCCAAAGTATGTATTAACAATCATATTTTTTTAATTTTCTCACTACTGAAGGCTGACTGATCCCCAGAGCGACCGCTATTTCAGTAGTAGTTCGATAACGCTTCCTTGCATTGATTAATACTTTTTTCTCTACCTCCTCCAAAATTGCCGGAAGAGACTGTCCCTCATAATCTATAAAATCCTCTTTTTTCACCTGTATGTGGTATTCATACGGCAGATCCTCTTTCGTGATCCTCAAATCAGTGCTTGTCACGATAAGCCGCTCCATCAGGTTTTCAAGTTCTCTTACATTCCCCTTCCATTCCAGCTGCAGCAGGTGATCAACCAAGGACCTGTCCAGCTGTCTTTCACGATTATGCCGCCTGGAGATAGTGTGGAGAAAATAATGAATGAGCGCAAATAAATCTTCTTTCCTCTCCCTCAAAGGAGGAATCTTTAATGGCACCACGTTCAGCCGAAAGAATAAGTCCTGCCTGAAATCCCTGGATTCCACTGCTTTTTCGAGATCCTTGTTTGTTGCAGCCAGGAGCCTAAAGTCTGCATGAACCTGCTTTGTCCCTCCTACTCTATAAAACTTCTTGTCTTGTATGAATTTCAGGAGCTTTGCCTGCAGATGAGCTGAGAGTTCGCCAATTTCATCAAGAAATAGCGTGCCTCCTTTTGCCATTTCAGCAAATCCCATTTTGCCTTTATTCTTTGCCCCTGTAAAAGCACCGCCTTCATACCCGAAAAATTCAGCTTCAAAGATGGATTCCGGAATGGCACTGCAGTTCACTTCAATGAATGGCCCGTCTTTTCGCGTACTGTTTTGATGAATCCATTTGGCGAGAGCCGATTTTCCGACACCAGATTCACCCAGAAGCAGGACTGTGACATCTACATCCCTGATTCTTCTGATGGTTTCGGCAATATTTCTCATCGCCAGGCTGTCAGCTATCATGCCATCCACTTTGATGCTCTTATTGCGCAGGAGATCCAGCTCGCTCTTTACCCTGGCCATTTCCTCCTCAACACCATTCAGATATTCTTTAATAACAAGAAGTTCTGAAACATCATAGGAATAGCTGACGATATGATCGATTTTTCCAGCTTCATTAAATACGGGAATCCCAGTAACCAGGATCTTTTTGCCCGAGCCGGCTTTTTGCACCATAATGACTTTTTTCTTTTTCTTTAATACTTCAGGAGTAATTGCAGGCTTAAACACTCCCCGTCTTTCCAGCTCATATACAGATTCACCAAGCAGCGTCTCCGGTTCTATTCCATAATGCATCCCGCTGCCCTTACTGACTTTTAAAATTATGCCGTCTGCATTGGTTACCATAATGTCTTCTTCCATTGAAGATATGACTTCTTTGTCATTATTCCAATCCATGAAAAAGCTGTTCATTTAGGTCCTCCGAAAAAATTATTCAATATTGAATAGCCTTTTTTCTTTTGAAAGATCTTATTATTAAAAGAAACTCTCGTAAAATTATTCAGATTTAAATAATTATTCAATTTTGTATATTACTATACAGGAAATAGATGAAAACTGAAAGGTTTATTTGAAATAAACTTATATTAATTCGATTAAATGCATAAAAAAAGGCTAACCCATTTGTTAGCCCTCATTCGCCTTTATAAAATAGCATCCAATTTCCCGTATAGCTCTTCCCTCTTCTTTTCAAGTTCTTCTTTTTCCTTATAAAGTGTTTGCAGTTTCTCCAGATCCATTTCCGATTCCAGAACCGTTTCTAATTTCATAAGAGTTGTTTCAAGTTGTTCAATTGCGTATTCCAACTCTTCAGTAACCTGCACTTTATCCTTTTTTTCCGGTAAAACAGCTGCAATCTTAGCCTTTTTCACAGCAGGCACATCAATATCCGCTTTCCACTTCTCATCCATTTTCTTTCTGGCCCGATCATAATTCCCTTCATAGTAATGAAGTTCTTTTTGATCAATCCAGTATATTTTGCTGAATATTCGATTGATAAAGTAACGATCATGGGAGACAGCCAAAATGGTTCCATTGAATTCTTCCAATACCTCTTCGAGTACCTCTCTAGATTCGATATCAAGGTGATTGGTCGGTTCATCAAGAATAAGAAAGTTAATGTCCCTGTGCATAAGCTGAGCCAGACGGAGCCTCATTTTTTCACCGCCGCTCAATTGTGAAACTTTACGAAAAACAGTGTAGCCATAAAAGAGGAAACCGGCCAGAATATGGCGTGCCTCTCCTTCCGTTACAGCAAGCCCTTCCCTAAAGGCATCAATCACCGATTGATCATCTTCATTTGTGAAAACATGCTGTGACAAATAGCCGACTTTCAAGTTGCTCCCTATCCGAATTTCCCCTGCATCAGGTTCTAGCTCTCCTAGCATCATTTTGACCAAAGTCGATTTTCCTGTCCCATTATCCCCGACAATAGCGGTCCGGTCGCGGTATTGGATGTGTATGCTGACGTTTTGGAATAAGTGCCTGCTCCCAAAAGACTTGCTTACTTCTTTCATTAAGATCACATCTTTTCCGCTCCTCTCTGATGCTTCGAGATCAATATTCATTTTTTTGCGGTTTAATACAGGCCGGTCCAGCTTCTCCATCCGATGGAGGGCTTTTTCCATGCTGCTTGCCCGTTTATGAAGGCCCGCGTTAGGCGGGGTGCATTGATTGGCCCACTCTCTTAACCTCTTGATGGCTTCCTTCATCTTCTTGATTTTTTTTTGCTGCTCCTCATATTGCTGAAACTCTCTCATCAGCCTTTCTTCTTTCTCTTTTACAAAGCCTGAATAATTTGTCTGGTAAAGGGTGATTTCGCCATCTTCCAAATCCAGAATCCTGCTGGCCGTTTCATCTAGAAAATAGCGATCATGTGAAATGAGCACTACTGTTCCTTCATAATTCTTTACAAAATCAGCCAGCCATTCCACTGCCTTAATATCCAGGTGGTTGGTCGGCTCATCCAGAAGAAGCAGATTCGGGCTTTTCAGAAGCATGTGGGCGAGACATACCTTTGTTTTTTCACCACCGCTTAGAATGCTGAAATCCTTGTTCAGAAGACTGCTGATATCAAGACCATTTGAGATGCGGTCTATCTGGCTATCCATTTCATAGCCATTATTCAGTGCAAACTGATCCTGCAGCTCTCCATACTCTCCAATAAGTTTAGATAATTGATCTGAAACCGTTTCATCTGCCATTTGCTGTTCCATTTTCTTCATCGTTTTTTCCATCTCCAGCAAATAAGTAAAAGCTGTTTTTAAAACATCAATTGCCTTCATTCCTGCCGGATAGTCCGGAATCTGTGCCAGATAGCCAATTTCATACCCCTTTCTCCAATGAATTTTGCCCGCATCCGGGTCTTCTGCTCCAGCGAGCAATTTGAACAAAGTCGTTTTTCCGCTTCCATTTCTTCCTGTCAAACCAACCCTGTCTCTCTCATGAATTTCGAAGGATATATTTTCAAACACGGTATTTCCGCCATAAATTTTTCCGACTTGCTGTGCGCTGCATGCGATCATAGATATTTCCTCCAAATTTTTAAAATATACATAAAAAAGCCATAGGAAACATACTCCTACGGCTAGGTAAAGTCTTGATAAAATGAAGCTTTTTCTGGACGATTTTCCGCTCCCAGTTAGCTGTGCGGCAATGCGCCGGCCACTCAGCTGCTGCCAAAATGCGGCAGCTTAATACTGAGTTCATTTAATCGGACTTTTGTTGGAAGCTTGACGCAGCAGGATTTCTTAATCTTGTTGCGAAGCTTCCAGCAATTAAACGGGATAAAAAAAGAGAGCTTGAAGAAGCTCCCTTCACCGTTCTTGGAATGCGCGTTAAAGAGATGTTCTCACTGTTTTGTTTTCATATGAAATTTGCTAAAAAAGGGCAGACTTGTCCCGTTAACAGCAAAACCATGAAAAATTGCACGGTAAATTGTCAGGAATTCAATCCATTCACCACGTGCCAAAACAGTTCCATTCATCTCTTCTCCACCTCCATTTCAAATAGGTTAGTTTTATTTTAATATTTCTTCAATTTAAAGGCAATGGGTATTTTTCCAGCAAAATGTGCATTTTTTAGAAGCAGGGGTTCCGCGGATAAGAAAAAAATTTATACCCGCTAAAAAAGAAGCCTTAGTGCGGGCTTCCTTTTCAATTTATTTCCAAGTCTGGATTTGATCTGTCTCAAGAATACCAAGAGTTACATCACTAATATCAGGATCATCCAGCAGCTGATTTCTCACACCAATTTTTATATCATCTGCATCGGCAAGTGTTAGTCCTTCTACCAGCTCAATGTATCCTTCCACATGATATCTTCTCCCTTCCTGGATCAGCCGCAGCTGTTTTATATCCACGACCTGAGGATCTCCGAGAATAATTTTGGCGATGCGGTCTTCAATGTCCTTTGGTGCTGCCACTCCAATCAGGCCCAGTGTATTCTCAAATCCAATTTTTACAGCTATGCCCACCAGAAGCAGGCCAATTAAAATCGTTCCGACTCCATCCAGATAATAAAGTCCTGTAAAATGAGCAATTAGAATTGAAACAAGAGCAAGCAGGGCACCAAATGTCGCAATAATATCTTCATAAAAAACCAGGCGTGTCGGAGGTGAGGCAAGCCTGACATTTTTAAAGGCAACCGGCACAATCCCAATTCCTTTGGCGGGATTCCTGGTTTCATGCCCGATTTCTTTCATGGCTTTTAATAGAATAAATCCATCAACCCCCACCGCAAGGAGCATAACCCCAACATTGAGCCAGAGATCGGTGGATTCCTTTGGATGCTGAATCAATTCCCAGCCTTTATGTATCGTTTCATAGGCCATGATGGAAATGACGATAACAGCAATTAAGACAAACAGGTTGATTACCCGGCCAAATCCTGTTGGGAATTTTTTAGTTGGCTCCTTTTCTGCAAGCGCGCTGCCGAAGAACACAAACCCCTGGTTCAGTGCGTCAGCGACAGAATGAAGAGTTGTGGCAAGCATCGCCCCGCTCCCGCTTGAAAGAGCTGCAAGGCCTTTAGCAATTGCCAGAGCTGTATTTCCAATTGCCGCCATTCCGGATGATTTATTTCCTTTTTTCAATAATGCAATCACAGACATTTCCTCACCGCCATTTTTTAGTTTGGTTTTATTGTTACCCTCAGGATCCGATTCTGAATCATTTTTCCTCCATATTTCTTAGGCAAAAATAAAAGAGCTAATATCAAGATTAGCTCTCCAAAAATATTATTTAGCCAGCGAGTGCTTAAAGGCATAGATGACAGCCTGAGTTCTGTCTTGCACCTGCAGTTTGCTTAATATATTGCTCACATGTGTCTTGACTGTTTTTAAGGCAATAAAAAGCTCGTCTGCGATCTCCTGGTTCGTTTTGCCTTGTGTCATTAACAGAAGGATTTCCATCTCGCGGCTGGTCAGCTCTTCATGGGGCAGCTGCTGGTTTTTCTGCCTCATTTTCACCATCATTTTTCCGGTTACTTCCGGTTCAAGCACCGACTGTCCATGATAAGTAGAACGGACTGCCTCAGCAATCTCACTGGCTTTCGAGGTTTTAAGCATATAGCTTGTCGCTCCTGCCTCTAAAGCCGGATACACTTTTTCATCATCCAGGAAGCTTGTCACAATAATGATCTTAGCTTCCGGCCATAGCTCTATGATTCTTCTGGTCGCTTCGATTCCGTCCATTTCTTTCATGACCAGATCCATCAGAATGATATCCGGCCGCAATTCGAGTGCCAGATCAATAGCTGTTTTCCCGTTATCCGCCTCACCTATAACCTCTATATCCGGCTGTGCCGTCAAATAGGAAGACACCCCAATCCGAACCATTTCATGATCGTCCACAAATAAAACTTTAATCATTGGCCTCACCCTCAGAATTTAGTCTTGCCTAAAACAAATTTATTTACATAATCGGAACCTTCACTTCAAGCCGGGTTCCTTTATTTTTCACACTGATTATTTTCATGCTGCCGCCGACTTCTGCTGCCCGTTCATACATATTCTGCAGGCCATAGGAGCCTGCCTTTGTTTCCTCCACATCAAAGCCCACACCATCATCAGCCACCCGAAGTATGGCATAATCATCTCTTTGAATCAGGAGCACTTCAAGATTCTGTGATTTGGAATGGCGGAGTGTGTTGGACACAGCCTCCTGAAGGATGCGAAATAAATGGTCTTCCACCCCTTTATCGAGCGGGAAGTTCTCAACCTTCCATTCAATATCCATGGAAACCTTTTGAAGCAATTCGACTAACAGCTCTTCAATTCCTTCCTGAAGGCTTTTGCCCTTAAGTGCAGCCGGACGAAGGTGCAGCAGCAGGGCACGCATTTCCAGCTGTGACTGATGAATCATTTCCTCCACCATTTTCAGCTGTTTTGCCTGCCTGTCTTCCGGATCCTGCTGGGTTTCAGTAATGGCGGACATCATCATGGACGCAGCAAACAGCTGCTGGCTGACAGAATCGTGAAGCTCACGGGCAAGCCTGTTCCGTTCCTGGGAAACAATCTCCTGCATCCTGTTCTCGATATCTTCCGCTTTTTCATTTGCCAGTTTTTGAGAGATCTTTGCCTGTTCTGCTATATTCTTTTGGATTTTCTCAGCCCTGGCTGCTATAGACTTCAATTCTTTACCTGTTTCCGGTACCTCTAATTGCCTGCCTTCTTCAACCTGGTGGAGCATAGTATCTACGGCAAAAAGCTGCCGGCGCCAGTAAATGCCTGACAGCAAACCAAAGATCAGGCCAATGGCCAAACTTATGCTCGGCACAAAAATAATAAAAGGAATATCAAGTACTTCCGTTTCCCAAAGATCCTTCCAGCCGGGAATGGGAAACATCGTAAAAAAAGAAGCTGTCAGGACAGCAAGAATGAGGAGAGACATGCCCGCTCCCCATGCAATTTGCCGCTGAAGGATATTCATACGCGCTTCACCTCGAGATCCCCGGCTGCAAAGGAAGTGAAAATCTTAACGCGCTGTCCGGATTGATCAAAGCCCGGCGTCTGAAGGTGAAGATGCTGATTAAACATCTTTGATTCTTCGTACTCAAATATTCGGGCCTTTCCTGCTATGGCTGAATGGCTGACACTAACCTCCACGTCATAAGGAACAAGGACCTGTACATTTCCAATGAAGTTCCGGATGAAAATGACGGTCTCTCCCTTTGGAATGACTGTATAGCTCAGGTCAATAACGGTATCACCTATTCCGGTCTGGATATTGATATCGTTCCATTCATACACCTGCTCAGGCGTTTTTTGCTGGCCGACAAATATATTGGAAAAAAGGGGATTCTTTTTTATGACTGTATCTTTCTGGAGATTTACTGCCGGTTCCTTTAAATCCGGATGAATCCGTTTAGGGTCTTTCTTAGACTGCCCAAACTGAATCAGCAGGTGGACCAGAATTGCCAGCAGGAAAAATTTCAGCGTCATCATGCCTAAAATATTGATGAGCAGAATGATTAATCCTAACCAGAAAAGCCATTTACCTGAGCTCTTTGGCATCCACTTTCTTCCGATATATACCATTCCAATTGGCACAAGAAGAGAGAATACCATACCGCTGTTGAAAAAGGCTATTTCTATAAAGAGAAAGACAATGCCCAATATAATGATCCAGTTCATATAGTCCCTTTTGTTGTAAGTGTTCATCTGGCATCCTCCTTTTGTGTAATATGGAATGATTGATTAAAAGGCGCAGTCATTCTACGCCTTTTTAGAATACCATTTTTTGTTCGTTAAGTAGAAAGAGTTTTTATCTTTTGAGAAAAATATCATACAGGCAGGCTTCATTTTTTGTTCAAATAGAACTTCTCAGCTATTACAATACAGGCTTTTTCTCCAGCTCTTTTTCCAGCTGCGCGATGCGTGCATCGATTGTGCTGCGGTGATAGGAGCTTTTCACCTGCTGCTCAAGACGGTCTAAATAGGACTCAATTTCCTGGAATCTTGTAATGGATTTATCACTGTTTTGATCAAGCACCTTATCCATTCGGTTGTTGGCGCGTGTAATATTTTCACGGCCCATCAGTTCCATGCGGCGGATATGCATATCCTTCAGTTTATGCTTCATTTCCTCATATTTTCTTTCAAGATCACCCAGTTGATTTACCGCCTGGTCTAATAGATCCTTCAAGCGGCCGGCACGCTCTTCATACTGCATTTGCTCCTGTGATGCGAACTGGAAGAGTTCCTCTTCACCGGCCTTGGAAGCAACATCTGCCTGGCGCTTGCGCTTATCTGCAAGGTTTTTAGCCTGCTCGTATTCCCGGGTGAATTCTTCTTTCAATGTATATTGACGTTCCAACAGCTTGCGGACCTTCTCAGTTTCCCTCTCACAATCACGAAGGTATTGGTTTAATAGTGCTATTGGATTCCTTTTCTCCTTTTTATCCAACGCCTCATGAAGGTCTGCCATTACAGTATCTTTTATTCTTGTTAATAGGTTTGCCATATGGATCTCTCCTCTTTTTAGTTTTTATTTAATTCTGCCCATTGCTTTTCAAAGCTGGCAAAAGGATCATTATCTTCTTCCATTACACTTGAGCCTGAATCGTTCCATTTTTTATAAACCAGGTAAAGCACGTATGCAGCTGCAAGCCCCAGAATTGCTGGGAAGTTGGAAGCTGTGGCCATCAAAGCCATAAATCCGATGATGCCAAGACCGATTTTCGCCATGGTGCTTTCTGCTTTTAAAAATTGTTTAATCACAAAGTATAGAATTGCCGCGCTTACTGCGAGACCCACGATTGGGCCAAGATTCGAAATCAGCACCATCGCTGCAATTCCACCTGCTATCAATAATCCAACTTTTTTCATTTTTCGTTTCCTCCTTTCTTGATTTCATCTTACCTGTAATCCGTAAATGCTATAACGAGCCTCAGCTTTATTTTTAAATAAGACCTGAGACGTAGCAGCTGGTCGGCCCCTTTAAATTTAATTGGAAAATCTGGAAAAATAATCTACGTTAGTGCAGTAAAATGAGGGGTACACATGAGGTGTGCAATCAATTAACGATGTCTGATCGGGCAGTTTTTATAGATCTATTGAATTGGAGGGACTTCCATGTTTGGGTATGATGATTTTTTAAAGTTCATGCAAGCTTTTTTTGTGGTATTCCCAATAGTGACCCTCATTCATTTGCTAGGTCATATATTCTTTGCAGCCATTTTTGGCGGGAAAAGAATCCGTGTTATCATTGGCACAGGGAAAATTCTATTCACAACGAGGTTTTTGGAATTGAGACGGTACTACTTCTGGTATGGAGGGTGTGAATATACCTCTTTAAGATACAGCAGTAAACTGACCAAATCTCTTATCTTTGTAGGAGGATCCATTTTAAACATTGCGAGTATTTTTCTTGTGAATCACTTGATCCAAATAGGTGTTCTGGATGCTAATATGCTGTGGTACCAATTTATCTATTTTTCCTTTTATTATGTTTTTTTCGCTCTGCTGCCAATGGATATGGCAGATGGCACACTTAGTGACGGGAAGGCCATTTATATGCTGTGGTGCAATAAAAATATCAATGATTGCTCCGCGGACTGTCAGCTCGTCGATGAGAAAAGATTATGATCATCCAAAAGGAAGCCCAAAGAGGAGCTTCTTTTTTGTATGTATTTCTTTTTTGTAATTGCTTATTGCGGCCAGAACTTAAGCAGATTGGAATGATGATCAAACAGACTTTTCGGCACATGAAAGAATTCTTTCCTGCCAATACTAATGGCGGAGGTGAGAATAATATGAATTTCTCATGGGTATTAGGGATTATGTTAATGGTACAAACACAGACTGCCGGGCTTCCACAAGATTTGTCCATTGAACATAACGGCCAAACCATTTCAAATATCAGCAGAATGGACTATCAAATACCGTTTCCCGGGCTTCCCATGGTAGATAGCGAACGGTTCATTCAGCTCCTTGAGACATTGGATCGACAGACGTATATTCCGCCTATGAACGCTTATATAGACGACAGCGGGCGGATCGTTGCCGAGAAACCCGGAAGAATCCTGCATCGCAAAGCATTCATCGATATTTTCTATACGTATTTTTATAATAAGGGAACGGCAAGAATTCAGATCCCGATGCTCCCCGTTTATCCTAGAGTGGATAGGGACCTTCTTTCCCATATTCGGGTTAAAATGATCGGCCAGTATGTTACATACTTTAATCCCAATAACACCTCGCGCTCGCACAATATTCAGCTTGCAGCTGAAGCCCTTGATAATACTGTGGTTTTTCCGAAAGAAGTGTTTTCTTTTAATCGTGCGGTTGGCAAAAGAACAGCCGGGAAAGGCTATATGCGTGCCCCGGTTATCGTAAGGGGGGAATTGTCAGAAGATATCGGAGGCGGGATCTGTCAGGTATCCTCGACTCTGTTCAATGCAGTGGACCGGGCTGGCGTCAAGGTACTCGAGCGTTATTCCCACAGCAAGAAGGTTCCGTATGTACCTCCCGGCCGGGATGCAACGGTAAGCTGGTATGGCCCGGATTTCACCTTTAAAAACCGCTACAGCTCGCCACTGCTTATACGGGCAAAAGCCCTGAACGGCCAAATGGTGGTCAGGGTATACTCATCTGATGAAATAGACTATGAGCCCCGCCGGGTCCCGAAGGCCTCAACCATGCTGCCGGAAGAAATCAGAATCGAAAAGGAAACGATTATAGAGGACTGAAGTTGATCAGGCTATTCATTGAACATCTATAAAAGAAGACCAAGAAGCATTATGACCAGTCCAAAGACCGAAGAGATCCGCTTCACACCTCTATTCTTTCCGGGCTTTAGGAATAAACTGATCACAAAGCCAACTGGCAAAATAATGCCATTAAAGCTGAAAGTGAATGTGCCTAGTATATAATAACCAATCAGCTTCAGCACCAGGTGCTCTTCTTCCTCATTCCTGCTGCGGAACAGAAGATAAATGCCGGCGGCCCATATTAGCAAAAAGATTATAAACATAATGTGCACCCCCTTTAAGATACGGTATTCCCTCTTAGTCAGGAAAGTGCCAATAAACAGGAAACACCCGCTCACCAGCGGGTGTTCAACTTTAGATAAGCGGCTTCGAAGAGACAATCACACCATCATCATCTGCATAAGCATATTCTCCCGGCTTCCAGTCAATCCCGCCAAAAGTGACAGGAATGCTGCGGTCTCCTTTTCCTTCTTTACGGCTTTTCAAAGGATTTGAACCAAGTGCCAAAATGCCTGTATTTAGGCTTCCAAGCTCCACTGTGTCCCGAACGCATCCGTAAATAATTACACCGGCAAGCTCCCTTGATTGAGCAATCTCACCAAGCCGGTCACCCATTAGGGCACATCTTTTTGACCCGCCGCCATCCACAACCAGTACATTTCCCGCTGGTATTGACTCCAGTGCCTCTTTTACCAGCACATTATCTTCAAACACTCTGACGGTCGAAATGGGGCCGGAAAACCTGCCTTTTTTCCCATACGACTTAAACTCCTGCTGGCAAATACGCAGCTCGTGACTGTACTCATCACATAAATCTGCCGTTTTAAAACTCAAAAGAGATCTCCTCCTTAAGCACTTTTGGCTGTAAACCTCTTCATGCCATCTTTCAATACTTCGATATGCAGCAGCCTGTTCCCTTCCTATTTTAATAATCGAATGGGAAAGATTACAGATTTCAGGCATATACCTTTTAGTAAAGAAACTCTGCACTAATAGAAAAGGGAGGTTAAAGGATGGCTTTAATGTGGGCAATTACCATCGGTTTTATTGTGTCACTGGGTCTTGTCGGATACATGCTTGTCCATTTTCTAAAAGGTGCAATGGATACCCGTGATTCCAAGACTGTTGACAGAATCGAGAGTGATACAAAAGAGTAATGAAAAGAGGCTGCCGAAATAGGCAGCCTCTTAGTCAGCTTTGGCAATTTGCACAATAGAACGTTTTCCGTGAAGATATTTCTTCTTTCACTATAGGGCTGCTGCAGCGAAGACATGGTTCTCCTTCTCTGTCATACACTCTGCACTGCTCATTATACCCTCCGGTTCTTTTATCTCCTTTAAACAACGGCTCTTCCATATAGCCCCCAAACTGAATGGCGCGGGTTAATACGCCCCTCATGGACTGATATAGGATTTTTATTTCATCCTCATCCAATTCATCTGCCTTTTTCATTGGCAGCAGTCCTGCCTCAAAGCAGATTTCATCACTGTAGCAATTGCCGATTCCCGAAAGAAAATGCTGATTGATGAATGTTGTTTTCAGCATTCCTCTTCGGCTTCCGATCAGTTCCCGGAAGGCTGTAAATCCCAGCGTGTGAGCCAAAGGCTCCGGTCCCAGATCTGAAAGCTCCTTTTCAATCTCTGCGTCTGTCAGCAGATGAAGATAGCCAAGTCTTAGTCCAATAAAATAGAGCTTTTTATCACCGAAAGAAATAATAATCTGTTTAGTTCGGTCAGGTTTGTCCGCTTCATTTCCTATATACATCCACCCCCCCAGCATCAGATGAAGCAGCAAATTTTTACCGGAGCTCAGTTTGAAAATAAGATGCTTGGCCCTTCTTTGGATTTCGTTTATTTGCACACTAATCAGCTGACTTTTGAATTGGGCAGGCTGAACGTTTATGGACTTTTCGCGATTTACTTCTACATCGGTAATGACTTTACGGGCCAGCTGTTCCGTTAGCAGCCTTCTATAGGTTTCCATTTCCGGAAGTTCAGGCATCATGTCAGCTCCTTCCTAAAATACTGTTACCTTAGTATTTAATGGAAGGAATCACTTCATTCCTGGAAACTGCACAATAATACATTCATTGTTAAACATTTCGTAACAATAGTTTCCAATATTTTGATGTTAAAAATGGTACGATTAAGATAAAGGGAGGTTTTTCCATATGCAAAAGAACCGTTCCAGCAAGCAGGCATTATTGTTTTTCTTCATTTATTCTGCATTACTTGGCAGTTTAATTTTTGCTGCTGCCACTTTCAAACCTTCGTTCCAAGAAGAACAGCCAACCGAAATTTCTTTCACTTTCTCGAAAGAACTCCAGATTCAAAAGCATAATCAGGAAAGGAAAGCAGCTAAGAACGAAGGGAAATGGAAGCCAACCAAAACCTTTGTAATCACAGCCATTTCCATTGCCTCCTGCCTTGATATCATCATTGTTCTGCTCTGGGCCCGTCATGAGAATAAACAGAAACAGCAGGGGCAACTCTCTAATCCGGATAGATTGACTAATAAGAAGTGGTTCTGGTACTTGGTTTCAATGGGCATTGTTTTGCCCAGGGATGGCAGGCTGACATTCAGCCTTAGAAACTTCATCTTAACTGCTGCCTTATTGGTGTTATTGAAGTTTTGGATGTTAGCCCGGCTTGAGAGCATCTAATATCATCCCTGACTTCGATTAACTGCCTCATTAAGCTGTGCAATAATATCGTCTGCATGTTCAATACCGATGGAAATCCTCACCACGTGCTTGGTGATTCCAAGTTCTTTGCTCACTTCAGGAGGCAGTGCACGATGGGACGTTGTCAGCGGATGGGACACCGACGTTTCAACACCAGCAAGTGTCGGAACAATTTTAATCCACCCCAGCTCTTTAAAAAACGCATTCACATCAGTACTTTCAGACAATTCAATTGTTACAATGGCCCCGAACCCTTCTTCACCGTGCTGGGAAGGATAATATACCTTATTTACCTTTTGCTCTAATGCCCTTGCCACTTTACTGGCATTGGCAGACTGCTGCTTCATTCTGAGTGCCAGAGTTTTTGCTCCCCTGCAGGTCAGCCAGGCTTCAAACGGGCTTAGATTTGCGCCAAGGTTAATAATTTTTGTGCGTGCTTTCCCGACCAATTCTTCATTTCCTGCCAGGACACCTGCTGTAATATCGCTGTGTCCGCCTATGTATTTGGTTGCACTGTGGACGACCAGATCAATGCCTTTCAAATAGGGCTGGCAATGATATGGAGTGGCAAATGTATTATCAATCAGAGTAACGAGGTGATGCTTCTTCGCCAGTCGGACGACATCCTCAAGGTTTTCCACCCGCAATAAAGGATTTGTGATGCTTTCAGAGTATAAAAGTTTTGTATTCTTCCTTATGGCCCCCTCCACTTGGTGAGCATCAGAAAATGGCACAAAGGTTACTTCTATACCAAGCTGTGTCAGCTCTTCCTTAATTAAATGGAAGCTGCCTCCGTACAGGTCATCTGCTGCCACGATATGATCTCCGTTTTTGACCACAGCAAGCACCCCCGCCAGGATGGCAGATAAACCGGATGAAGCAGCAGTCCCGGCCGGAGCTCCTTCAAGGCCGGCAATTAATTCACCAAGCTCATCTGTATTCGGATTCCCAACCCGGGAATAAAGATAATTGCCGTTCCCCTGATAAAATCCCTCCAGCTCATCAAGGTCGCTGAAAGCGAAAGCAGAGGTTTGATAAATGGGTGTTACTTTACTTTTAATTTTTCGTTGGGTGTTATGGTTTCTATGAAGAACAGAAGTTTCGAAATTCATTTGGTCTTACTCCTTTAAAAGAAATAGGCCTGGAGACAAGCCCAGACCTTTTTAATGAAATTAGCTGAATTTATAAAAAATTATATCAATACAGCTTTTATACGTCAATGTACGAGAGGATCCCTACTTTACTTCCTGCAGAAAACTTTTTGTCCTGATGCCCGTCCTCCGAATGATTAATGTTGTGTCTACATGTATATCTGCTTGTGCAAATTTTTCATCCCAGTTCTTCTCGACCTTTTTGAAATCCTGATAATCCTCCCTCATCACAACCTCGCCAAAACCGAAGATATCGGTTCCATATTCCTTCTGAACTTTTTTGATCGTTTCAGCAACCATTTCATTAATCTGTTTCTCTGCCATTTGCCCATTTTCATCGAATGTCTTTGCTTTATCAAACTGATCGTTGCAATGAGTACCGTTAATATAGGACTCTGCTCTGATTTTTATATGGATATCTGCTTTCCCATTCTCGAGTTTCCCTTTAACTTTCGTCCGTGTATCGTATACTCTTATCCCCATATAACGGTTTTCGCTGCATTTTACAGTAATCGACGTTTTATCAATTTTATTCTGAAGCCATAAGTAATTTCTTGAATCCTCCAAAGTTAGAAATCCATCCAGCTTATCACCTTTGAATATCGCCAGTGAGTCCAGGACTACAAGTGCGTCCGGGGTGACCTTCATCATATTTTCCACATTTGGGCCAGCCTCCGGGTCACCATTTATTCTGACAGCGGCCATTACAGGCTGACGGCCCGGAGTTGTCCAGGCCGTAATGACATCATTCATTCTAACGCCTGGGTCTCCGCCCCAATCCTTCATCATGGTATCCAGCTGTGTGTGCAATTTTAAAGAAGTAGATTTTTGGAATTGATATGTCACCTTTAGAATATCAGAACCTTTGGCTTCTCTTGCAATCAATATATTAAAATCATCTCGAATCTCCCTGTTTCTTTCCAGAAAATCAATGAAGTCAATAATCCCCTCTTTGGCTAGTTCCTCTCCAATAATCAGCGTGCGCATGTGAGAATAGATCAGATGCCTGGATAGTCCTTCATTCACTCTATAGGCCAGCTCTGCCAGAGAATTTCCTTCTGCAGAGAATACGATAGAAGGAGCAAAGCCGCTTGCGGTGCGGTTATTTAACTCGATTGCATTAACGCCTTCCACAGTCAGGATGTATTTATCGTTTTCTCCCTTATCCACAGCCATTCCTATTACAACGGTTATTTCCCCCAGTTCTCTCTGATCCCAGCATCCTGTCAGCAGTATTGCCGTTAAAAAAATGGCACCAAATTTTTTCAATTGGACTGCTCTCCTTTCATTGGGGGAGGAGAGGGCGACCCTGTCTTTGGAAACTTTTCAGGATTCTGTGTTTTTAAATATGCCGGCCTCTTCCTCATGCTCCAGATCGGGAATCGGAAAAATACATCCTTCTGCTGCTCAATGATAAACGGTGCCACCGGCGATAGATATGGAACACCAAAAGACCTGAGAGAGCTCAGATGGGCCACAACAAAAACAAGTACAATCAGTACGCCATACAAGCCCAATATAGCCGATACAATTATCAAGAGAAACCTTAACAGCCTTGCTGCTGCAGCAAAACTATAAGTTGGTGACACAAAATTGGCGATGGCAGTAATAGCGACAATGATGACCATAATATTCGATATTATCCCTGCCTCTGCTGCAGCCTGGCCGATCACGAGTGCCCCTACAATGGAAACAGTCTGCCCGACAGCCCTTGGCATCCTAACACCGGCTTCCCTCAGGATCTCAAACGTTACTTCCATTAATATAACTTCAATGACCGCTGGAAAGGGCACTCCTTCCCGCTGGGCAATGATCCCGAGAAGCAAAGGGGTTGGCAGAAGCTCATGATGAAAGGTTAAAATCCCGACATATAAGGAGGGCGTAAGCAAGGCAATCATAAAGGATAAATAGCGGATTAATCTTAAGAAGCTTCCCATCATAAAGTTTTGATAATAATCTTCTGCGATGGAGAAGAAATCGACCAGTACTGCCGGAACCACCAGTACAAAGGGAGTACCATCGACAATGATGGCAATCTTCCCTTCCAGCAAATTAGCTGCCACCGCATCAGGCCTTTCACTATTCAGAGCCAATGGAAAAGGTGTCGCTGCTTTATCTGCAATCAGCTCTTCAATATTTCCGGATTCAAAGATGGCGTTCACCTTTATCTTGCCAAGTCTTTTGCGTACCTCCTCAACGATCTTTTTATTTGCGATTCCTTCCATAAACCCGATGTATACAGTTGTGTTAGTTTCAGAACCAATAATGAATTTTTCAAAACGGAGGTTCCTGTTTTTTATTCTTCTTCTCAGCAGGCTTACATTGGTTGTTATCGACTCTACGAACCCATCCTTAGGCCCCCGGATAACCGTCTGCGTGCTTGGCTCAGTTATGGACCGGTCTTCCCCGATAGCCATAGAAAGGGAAAGCGCCTTCTCCATATCTTTAAATAAAATAATGATGTTTCCATAAAGCAGAGAGGTGATAATCTCATCGAATGTATCAACAAGCTGATAGCCTGCTCCCCCGAATTTCTCCTTACATAAAGACTTTAAATCATCCTCTGTTGATAAATTAAAACCATCCTTATGCCCGCTGATGGATTGCAGGATCGTTTCCTTGAGTGATTTAGTATCAATCATGGTTGTAAGATAGACAAGCAGCGCATCTTTGCCTTCTGTTTTCAGTTCATCCATGCTTAAATCAATCGTGCTTCCGAACTCTGCTTTGATTTTTTTTCTCAGCTGTTCCAGGCTCATGCTTTTTAGAACCGGACCCGGGTCTGCCGCTTGCTCAATCTGAACAGGGTGTTCCTTTTTTTTGCGCATTTTCAAGAGTGATTTAAGAATACTCAAAACTTCATCCCCTTCGTGCCGGGTTTAGCCTTTTTCTTTCGGCTCTTCCATAAAACTGCGATTAATAGAAGTGAAGGCAGCGCGAACTGCATCGGCAAATGCAAGAAGTATGGAACCATCTCAAGTCCCTCCTGCCAATGGTCACCGAAATTGGCTGATATCAATATAGAATAAGATGACACAATCATGGCTGCCGGAAGGGAGAAATACCGATACGGAATTCTGAAGGTGTATTCCAAGCCCTTCAGAGCTGCAAACATAAATACGGATCCCTTGACCAAAATCCCCAGCATCATGATAAAAACAACGAGCGCATCAATTCTTTCTATGAAATTGCCTATGGAGACCTCGCGGGCAGAACTGAGCATAGGAAAATTGGAACGCAGCAAAGCATCAGATCCCAGTGTCACAATCATCAAAAACATCGCAAATAATAAAAGCACACCCGCAATCGCCACTCCCAGCAATGACACACGCAGGCAATATTTAAAGTTGGTTACGACGGGAAGGATGAGTGTGAATGCAACAAGCTCGCCAAAAGGAAACACGATTAAAGTTGGAAAAAGCGCTTTTACAACCGGCTTAATCCCATCTCCGAGCACGGGCTTTATTTCATTTAAGCTGGCATTCCCGCTTGCAAATAAGAAGATGGTCAGAAGGAATAAAAATCCGAATAAATAAGGCGTAAAAATTTCTGAAGTTCTCCCAAGGACTTCGAGGCCGAGATATAAAATATAGGCCATGGCAAGACAGATGGTCAGCGAAATGATCTCAATTGGCGTCGACGGCAGAATGGCCGAAGCAATCAATTCGCCAAAATCCCGGACCACACGGCTTGCAAGGTACAGAAAATAAACTACATAAATACTAGAAAAAATTATGGCAAGCGGTCTTTTAAAACCCATTTCCATGAGTTCATACAAATTTTTTCCAGGTACCCTGCTAATCAGGAAATAGTAGAATAGCATGATCCCAAACCCGAACATAATGGAAACTGCAATGGCAATCCAGGCATCCTTCTTGGCATCCCCGCCTACTCCGACAACAATGGCGCTTCCTAAAAGGAAATTGATCAACAATGTCAGCAGCTGGCTGAGAGAAATATTCTCTTTTAACATTCCATCACCAATCCCTTTTAAGATGTGTAAGTTCTAAGATGACCGATTCTTTTTCCTGGCTTTCCAAAGATGGAAATCAACAGCTGCACTCGAGGCAATTCCAATCATAACGGTAACAATAACAATCATTCTTCCAGTAGCAACCTCTGAAAACAGCAGATTCCTCAAAGCTTCAAAAAACGTTTCATCAAATATTTTCATATCAAAAATAGTGCACAATATAGCCAAGAGCAGAAAAATGGCCAGATAGCTAAATGTAATCATGTCTGTACCCCATTAACATTGGATATTGTATATCTTTTCTCGGTCTGCCCATTTTATCCAGAATAAAAGAAAAATCTGGCCAGGATCCGATTTACCATTCCAATTATTTGGGTATGGTTAGAGAAGGACAAATTGTATAGGAATAGGATTTGCAGGAAAAATTATGTATGAATACAACGTAGGAGGACAGATATGACGACATCCAACCACAAAACACCTCAATATCCTGAGCCATTTTGGAGGGAAGAGGAGCTTCCTGCCTTTGACAAGCTCAGAGAAGATGCTCAAACGGAAATTGCGATTGTCGGAGGAGGCATAACCGGGATTACAGCAGGGTACCTTCTTGCCAAGGAAGGTTTTAAAGTGGCGATCCTTGAAGCCGGCAATATCCTGAACGGCACCACTGGCCATACAACAGCAAAAGTAACTGCACAGCATGGTCTAATTTACGATGAATTGATCAGCCACTTTGGCGTGGAAAAAGCTAAACTTTACTACCAGGCTTCCGCTGACGCTCTGGATTTTATCAGGAAGACCGTTTCTGACCAACAAATCCAATGTGACTTCAGCAATGAAGAAGCCATTATATATGCTGTTTCGGAAGAGTATGCACAAAAAGTTGATAAAGAGCGCCAAGCCTATGAAAAACTCGGCATTCCACACGCAATGAAGGAGAGCATCCCGTTTAACATCAACACGACTGCTGTGCTTTCTATGAATAACCAGGCCCAATTCCATCCTGTGAAATACTTGAAAACGCTCCTTAAAGAATTTGTGGATCTCGGAGGGACTGTTTATGAAAATACAACAGCATCAGATATTGAAGAAGGCAATCTGCCTGATGTGGTAACCAGAGATGGCCATCGACTGAAATGCAAATATGTCATTGCAGCTTCCCACTTCCCTTTTGCGGATATGAAAGGGTTTTATTTTTCCAGATTATCTCCGGAAAGATCTTATGTCATTGGCGTAAAAATCAAAGAGGATTTTCCTGGAGGCATGTATTTAAGTGCCGATTCACCGACCCGCTCGCTGAGGTACACCCCCTATAACGGAGACAAGCTTATTTTAGTCGGCGGGGACAGCCATAAGACGGGTCATGGGCCGGATACGATGAAGCACTACGACGCCCTCGAAGTATTTGCGGAGGAGGTGCTCGGCATAACCGATTATCCTTATAGATGGTCTGCCCAAGATTTATACACACTGGATAAAGTCCCTTATATCGGTCCGATCACGTCCAAGCAGAAGAATATTTTTGTCGCAACAGGCTACCGGAAATGGGGGATGACAAACGGGGCAGCAGCTGCCATGCTGATAAGGGATCAGATAATGGAAAGAGACAACCCTTATGCCGACCTGTTTACTCCATCAAGATTCCAGGCTGACCCAAGCATTAAAAAATTTATTGCAGCCAATACAGATGTTGCCGGACAGCTGATCAAAGGCAAGCTTGAATTTGTTCCAAAAGATACAGGGGATCTGTCCAATGATGAAGGCGGCGTCGTAATGATTAACGGCAAGCGGGCAGGGGCATACAGGGATCCTGAAGGCAGCCTTCATCTTGTGGATACAACCTGCACCCACATGGGATGTGAATGCGAATGGAACCATGGTGATCGCACCTGGGATTGCCCATGCCACGGCTCACGCTTTTCCTATGATGGAACCGTTGTCGAAGGTCCCGCTGCCAAACCGCTGAAAAAGGTTGAAGAATGAGATATAGGTAATTGAAATGTAAAAAAGACAGTCTTCGAATGGGAAAACTGTCTTTTTTTATGTGTTTCGGAGGATTTACGCGCCAGTGATAGAGCTGGTCCTGATTTATGTACAGATAATTTTTTTATGTGCGGATAACCTTTTTTGTGGGCGGATAGAACTTTTTTGTGCGCATACCCCATTTTTCTGGGCGGATAATTCTTTTTCTGTGCGCCTAGCCCTTTTTGGTGGGCGGATAAACCTTTTTCTGTGCGCATAACCCTTTTTGGTGGGCGGATAGAACTTTTTTGTGCGCATACCCCATTTTTCTGGGCGGATAATTCTTTTTCTGTGCGCCTAGCCCTTTTTGGTGTGCGGATAAACCTTTTTCTGTGCGCATAACCCTTTTTTGTGGGCGGATACTACTTTTTCTGTGCGCATAGCCCTTTTTGGTGTGCGGATAAATCTTTTTCTGTGCGCCTAGCCCATTTTTCTGTGCGGATACTACTTTTTCTGTGCGCACAGCCCATTTTTCTGTGCGGATACTACTTTTTCTGTGCGGATAAATCTTTTTCTGTGCGCACAGCCCTATTTATGTGCAGATAGTATTCTGCACTATAAATATAGCTGCATTTTAAAGTTTAAGATGCTGAATACCCAGCTTTTACTTTCAGATAACCTCTTTTACATGCATATAGCTCACTTTTATTTTCGGATAGCCTTTACACGCCCCTCTGGTATGACAGCAGCAAAAAATCCCCCTTTTAAAAGGGGGATTGGGTTCATCAGTCCTGCACATTGTTTTCTTTCTTTTCTTTGCTTCCAGTTGTGAATTCAACAAGCTCTTCGCTTGTTCGCTGCGGTCTGTGTTTATTGTTGTTGCGCTGTGCATTGCCATTTCCAAGTTTGGTTCTGCCCATATTCTCATCTGCTCCTTTTTTGGTTTATCAGGAGTAGTATGAGTCAATCAGGGAGCTGTTATTCTGATGCCAGCACTCCAAGTTCAGGGGCTTTTCTATGCCTGGTAGCCTGTTCAAAAGCATAGGCAAGTTTAATCAGGAGCGGCTCACTGTAGGCAAGTCCTGTAAATGTGATGCCCACCGGCTCTCCTTCAGGGGTATATCCGGCTGGTACTGTGATGGATGGATATCCCGCTTTTGCAGGGATGCCTGCCCCATAATTATTCGGGAACACGATGGCATCGAGATTATGCTCCTGCATTACGTAATCAATACCCTGCTCCCCTGAAAAATAGATGTCCTTCTCAAGCGCTGATATATAGGCCATTTCGGTTAAAGCTCCGCTGGTTTCCTCCGCTTCAATCAGAATGGATTGACCGTATTTTAAGCACTTTTCGCCGTTTTTATCATTGAATTTAATGACATCGGATAGGGTGCGAATAGGAAGGTGCGGTGCGACAGTCCGCAAATAGGCATTCACATCCGCTTTAAATTCATAAGTCAGGACGTCGTAGCTCCACTCCGTTTTTGCGGAAGGAATCACTGCTTGGTCGACCACCACTGCACCCAGCTCATTTAATCGGGCTACGGCCTGATTCATGACGGCAAGCTTCTCAGAACTTAAATAGTCAAAATAAGTCTCTCTGGCAATGCCGATTCGTGCTCCCTGCAGTCCGTTTTCATCAAGGAACGAAGAAAAATCCTTCCCCTGCCGATCCTGATTGGTCAGGGTTACCGGATCATTTTCGTCAGAGACGGCCAGCACGTTTAATAATAATGCGGCATCCTTTACCGTTCTCGCCATTGGCCCGGCAGTGTCCTGGCTGTGTGCAATGGGAATAATTCCGGTTCGGCTGACAAGTCCGACGGTCGGCTTTATTCCAACGAGAGAATTCTGGCTGGCAGGACTTAATATAGAGCCCGATGTCTCTGTTCCAATGGCTGCCACTGCAAAATTAGCTGCAATAGCTGCACCGGATCCCGCGCTCGAACCTCCGACATCAAATTTACCCGGCCCGTAAGGATTTAAGGTCTGCCCGCCCCGTGAGCTGTAACCGCTCGGCATCCCTTCTGTCATAAAATTAGCCCATTCTGTCATATTAGTTTTTCCTAAAATAACAGCCCCCGCTTGTCTTAATTGAGATGCCACAAATGAATCCCTTTGTGCAAAGTGATTCTTTAAGGCAAGTGAGCCTGCAGTTGTCCGCATTTTGTCTCCTGTATCAATATTATCCTTTAATAATATGGGAATGCCGTGAAGAGGGCTGCGCGGCCCCTTCTTCTCTCTTTCCGCGTCAAGAGAAGCTGCAATATGCAGTGCATCCGGATTTAGTTCTAAAACAGAATGAATATTTTTATCCAGCTGTCCAATTCGGTACATATACATTAATACAAGTTCTTTGGAGGTAATTTCCCCATTCTGCATTTTTTCCTGCAGTTGATCTATTGTGGCTTCAAGCAGATACTTATCATGAAAACTCTCTAGCCTTGGATTCTCCATTTTATTGATTTCCCCTATTCTTTAGTGAAATAAAGCTGTACTTACTAATTCGCTTAGATTACGGGAAATTCCTTTTTAAAAAAAGGCCGGACACCAACTGATTCAGGTGTCCGGCCCTTAATCTTTATACGATTTGGCCGCCGCGCATGACTTTCTTTTCTGCAGTGAGGCTCAGTTCTTTCACCATTTTCTTCAGTTCGCGCTCTTCTCTCTCAGTAACAAGAGAGATAACAGTTCCGCCAGCGCCGAATCTTCCTGTTCTTCCCGACCGGTGAACATATTGATTGATATCCTTCGGGAAGTCGAAATGTACGACATGGGTAACACCTTTGATGTCCAGCCCCCTTGCCGCAACATCTGTGGCAATCAGCATATTTGTTTTACCCGTGCGGAAATTCTTAATCGCTTTCTGCCTGTCAAATTTGCTCAGGTCGCTGTGCAAAGTGCTTGAAGAGATATTTTTAAAATCAAGCTTTTCAGCCATGACGGTAAGGTTGCCAATATCCTTAACAAATACCAGTGCCTTTATGTCCTCAAGCCTTGAGATCTTCTCGAGCATTTTGATTTTATCCCGCGCTTCCGCCACAAAATAAATATGGTCCACTCCTGCAGCCTGAATGGTTTCATCCTTCTCGACACGGATGACTTCAGCATCAGCTGTCAGCTCTTTCGCGAGCTGCTCAACAACCGGAGGCAGTGTAGCTGAAAACAGCAGAACCTGGCGTTCTTTAAGCGTAGATTTAACAATGTTTTGGACCGTCTGAGTGTGTTCCTTAACGAGAAGCTGATCGCCTTCATCAAGGACAACGGTTTTGACTTCATGCATTTTCAGCTTCTTCTGTTTAATCAGCTCCAGCACCCGTCCCGGCGTTCCTAAAGCAATATGAGGATGTTTCTTTAATTTTTCAAGCTGCCTTTTCACATTGGCACCGCCGATAAAAGAAGCAGCTTTAATCCCGCTGCCTTCAGCCCACTTTTGAATCTCGCTTAATATCTGCATTACAAGCTCCTGTGAAGAGGCTAAAATGACAGCCTGAACGGCCTGTTTATCCGGGTCTATTTTTTCCAGGACCGGCAGCAGGTAAGCAAGTGTCTTTCCGGTTCCAGTCGGAGACTCGGCAATAACATCTCTGCCTTCCAGGGCCTCTGGCACCGCTTCTGCCTGAATGGTCGTCGGCTGAGCGAATGCTGACTTTTTCCATGCCTCCTGGATAAATGGCTTCATATTTTCAATAAAAGATTGTGTCATATGTTACTCCTTTAACTTTATTGCGTAAAATCAGATTAATTATTATTAGTATAGCCGAAAATCGGAAAAAACTAGTATCGGTAATGATACTAGCTTATAGGCAGGAAGTTGTCCACCTTAAAAGATGGCTCTATTCGTATAAATTATTAATTTCCAAGTGCTCCCTTTCCGCTGGGCGGACGATGAGCATCCTCTAGGCTGTGCGTCTGCGGGGGCTCACCTGTCCCGTTGGACTTTGAATAAGCTTCCTTGATTAAACACCGCACGAAGAAAATGCGCATGCATTTTCGAAAATCTCGCACTTACGCTACAATCAGCTATGTAAATTAATACAAAAAGCAGAAAACTTTGCGAACAGTTTAAATGAAAAGGCACGAAGCCTTTTCGGGCATCCGTGCCTTAATACTTACTTATGAATCCATACGGCTCCGGCAGAGTTGTCCTTTGCTTCACCGATCACTTGGAATTTCAGGCCAAATTCAGGAACAATTCTTCCTGCATCAGGAATCATACTGTTAATGAATTGGTTAGAATCATCAAAAACAGAAACTCCTTTGAGGCCAGGATAGTCATAATCTCCGCGGGATGGAGAACTTACCTGCCATGCTGGTGCTTTGTCCAAGGAAAACGCAGCATCTGCAATCTGATATCTTGTGCTTTGAGATACTGTTTCTTTGCCGTCTAACAGACCCGTAATGGCTTCCGGATGAGAATCCACCACTCCAAGAAAACCTTCTCCCGGATGAACGCCAACCCAGTTGTCTGTGTGGCTGTCATCAGCATACCAAACAACTAAACCAGTGTTGTATTTTACCCCTCTGGAATGGGCAAGAGCTGTATCGGAGCCAGCGTAATTTCTCCACTCAAGGTAATAGTGGTTCTTCGCAAAGCTGATTCCATTGGAAACAATAAATCCGTCAAGTGCCATCTGTGAGTTTCCTTCAGCATCGTCTGAGAAAATCACATTGCCGTCAGCCATAACAGTGATTTCATCCATCGCAAACCCATCCAACGCTAAGCCGCCGTCTGTTACATATTCAAATGTCAGGCTAACCTTTTTACCTGCAAATTCGCTTAAGTCATATGTCTTATCTGTCCATTGTCCTTTTGAAGATTCAGCGCGGGCATCACCATCTGTATCTTCATCACCGATAACATCCAGCTCAGCTTCTGTCCCATCAGATGCCTTTGCAGTAACTGTCAGATAATCATAATCAAACTCAATATCAAAATATGCCTTTGCGTTAAAGGCTGCTGTTGTGGCACTTGTTAAATCAAATTCAGGCGTCGTCAAAGTGGTATGAAGATCATCGCCTTTTGTGCTGTAGTAATATTTCTCCCCGAATGCAGGTGCAATTCCCTTCACTTCTTTTTCAGGCAGATTTACTTTAACAATTGCCGGGTTTTTCGATTTGGTTACACTTTGGTCAATAACCGTTGCCATGCCTTTTTTATCAATATCTTCATAATTTACTTCCATAATATTAGCCCAGTTTCCGCCCATGCCTTTTTGGAAAAACTCTTTATTTTGCGGTGAGAAGCTGGTTGGTTCAGTACCTGCTATTTCCCCGTTCCAGCTGCCTCCGCTCATGATGGACCAGGAAGCAATCGGCTCACCCTCACCGGTATACTGTGTATCATACTCATCCGGCAATCCCAGATCGTGGCCAAACTCATGAGCAAACACCCCGACAGCTCCGTCTTCAGGCTGGATTGTGTAATCAAATGCTCCCATTTTTCCGCCCCAGTAATCTACCTTGGCTGTTGTATTTGGAACTGCAAATACTCCTTCAAGCGTCCAGCGGTGAGACCAGATGGCATTATCACCGAGCGCACCTCCGCCAGCTTCCTGACCTGTACCGGCGTGGATAATCATGAGATGGTCAACCAATCCATCAGGCTCGTTAAGGTTTCCATCACCATCTAAATCATATAGATCAAATTCATCGTATTCTGACAGATCCATTCCCGCGTTTACAGCCGCCTTTAAAGCTTCTTTTACTAAATCGCGAGGTCCAAGAGGTGATAGATTGTCATGGCCACCGCTAGGACTATCATCACCATAGTCACTTGCTTTTCCAGGGACAGTAAGCCAATCTGATACAGTGCCATCCACCGTGTAGCTGCCTCCGGACTGCTCTTCATAGTACTGCTTAAACGTTTTCACTTTATCTCCGTTAAATAATTTAAATTCAGTATCGCCAAACATCAGTTTTTCATAGTGGTCTTTGCTGAAATCATCAGCGTACATGTAGCCCTCTTCCTGTGTTACATTATTATGCTTGAAATCTTCGAATTCGGTTAAAAGCACAAGCACTTTATCTGTTCTGACATCACCATTGTATTTTGCATCCTTGGCCGGATCTACTTTTACATAGCCGTCCGGTTTGCCCTTTTTGAAATTTTTATGTCCTTTGTTCAGCTGCTTTGACAGCTTGTCTTTTTGTTTGGTTAAAAAATCTTTTGTTTTTTTGTCAAATTCATCTTTATGAGTATGGCTATTTTTTGTACTTCCTGGCTGCTTTTCACCCTGTTTTTCATTTATGTAATCCTTAACAGCCTTTTCTATTTCTTTTGATGATGCTTCCTTTTTAACTAGCCCTCTTTCCTTTAAAGCCTTTCCGAGCCGGTCTTCATTCACGATGTTTAAATCAATCGGTGCAGAAAGCTCCTCTGCTGAAGCTTTTGAAGGAGATGCTGTCCCAACAAAAGATCCCGCAAATAGCGCAGCTGCCATCATCGTGCTGGCTGTAATAGAAGATACAACCTTAAAAGGTTTGTTCTTATTATTCATCTTGTAGCCCCCTATATAATTTCTCTGAATTTTCGAAGCGCGAAATTAATTCTATCAAACTAACATAAAGTTTTTAATAGTCTAACAATACTGTTATTTTAATATTTTGATAAATTTTGAGTAGGTAATAATACTCGATTTTTTCAGAACGAACACTGAAATTAGGTATTCATGCTTACTTAGGAGGAATAAAAAAAGAGCATCAGACTGTTCTGATGCCCTTTCTATTATTCATTCATTTTGGTAATTCTTCTTCAACACTTCTTTAGTCCTTTGATTCAGCCTGATAAAGCATCAAGGCCGACGAGATCCAAAGACTGGACTTCAAATGGCTGTTACTCCGGGAATTGAAGCGAATACTTTGCAAAGCCATTGGCTGCTTCCCCGGCATAGCCGATTCCGCTGTCTTCAGCAATCGCATCCTTTGCATCAGGTGAAGATACGAACGTTACATTTACTTTACCGGCAACCGATGCAAATGACCAATTGGCATCTGCAGAAGGATCGATGGTTTGTTCTTCGCGAATATAATCAATGATCGTCTGGCGGTTTTCATCCGGATAAAGCTCTGCTGCCGTATTGTTTCTAACTCCAGGGAATGTTCCGCTGGCCCGATAATTATTGGTCACTACAATGAATTCCTGATCCAAATCAATAGGTGCCCCGTTATACTGAAGATTTTTGATTCTGTTTGCATCGGCATGAACCAGCTTGCCATCTTTATCATACTTTGCAGGTTCTGTAACATCGATCTCATATGTCACACCATCGATTACATCAAAGTTATAAGTAGGGAAATCCTCATTAATGAGTGACTGTTCACCCGCTTCATTTTCGTTTATCTGATTGAACTGGCCAGCAGACATTTCAAGCCATTCTTTCACATCTCCCCCTTTAACTTTTACAGTAGCAACTGTGTTCGGATACAGGTATAGGTCTGCTACATTTTTGATGGCGATTGTGCCATCGGGGATATATGTGTAATAGCTTGCCCCGTTGCGGCCGCCCGCTTTAAAGGGTGCTCCTGCTGAAAGCACCGGTGTGTTTTCATCTGGTGTTCCTTTTAATTGCTTTTCGATATACCACTTCTGTGCATTCGTCACAATTTGAATAGACGGGTCATCTTTGACAAGTGCAAAATAGCTGTGGATATCAGCGGTTGTTTCCCCCACAGGCTGGCGGACATAATTCACCGTTCCTTCATGCTCTTCCTTTACCGCTTTCAAAATGGCAGGATCTGCATCTGCGACGCTTTCCTTTACGGTTGCGCCGGATTCATTTTGATAGCTTCTAAAAATGGACCTTAAGGAGGACTGGGAATCCTTCACCCTCCACTTGCCTTTCACCTTGGCAATGGTCAGGTCCATAACACCAAGCTGGTTGCCCCAGCTGCCCGGCATGATGAACGGCACCCCGTTGACCGTTCCTTTTTCTGTATCCACTCCAGGAAGATCGGTGAAATCTCCCGGAAAATTTTTATGGTTGTGGCCGGAAATAACCGCATCTATTCCATTTATTTTTGTTAAGTCGTAGGCCGCATTCTCTTCCATCTCTGCATATTCCGCGTCCCCCATACCGGAGTGAGCAAGCGCAATGATAATATCAGCCCCGTCTTTCTTCATTTTAAGAATGTTAGCTTTTACTGATTTTACAATATCTTTTGTAATGATTTTCCCATCAAGATTGGCTTTATCCCATTGTGTAATCTGCGGAGTCACAGCACCGATCACCCCAACCTTAATGACCTGCTTTCTGCCTTTTTCGTCAACGACTTTTTTCTTGATGATTGTATACGGTTTAAAGTAATTTTTATCGTTTTTAGGATTTTGATCATGATCATCTTTATAGACATTGGCATTTACATAAGGAAATGGCGAATCATCCAGAACCTCATCTAAATAGTCAAGTCCATAATTGAATTCATGGTTTCCTACTGTTGCTGCATCATAGTCCAGCAATTCCATCGCTTTGAAGACTGGATGCATTTCCCCATCCTCAAGCTTATCAACTTTTGCTTTATAATCGCCAAGCGGATTCCCCTGGATTAAATCTCCGTTGTCAAATAGTAAGGTGTTTTTCGCTTCTTTTCTTGCCTGTTTGATCAGGGTAGCTGTTTTCGCAAGGCCAAATTCAATCGTCTCAGCATCTTTATAATAATCATAGTTATAGAGGTGTGTATGTATATCTGTTGTTCCTAATATCCTCAGACTCACATCATGGCTGAACTTTTGCCCCGGCTTCCCCTTATGATCGGGCATTGCTGCCATTACCGAATCATATGAAATAGGAGCAGCTAAGACAGAAAGGGACAGCGTAGCAGCGAGAATTGTTTTTCCTAATTTGCGCGCAGGATTTTTCAAATGAATACATCTCCTCAATTTTAGTAGATTAGGATGATAACATTCATAATTCTATCTATTTTTTGACTTATTTGAGAATGAGCAATTAGGTGCAATTCTTAGTAATTTTTTGTAAAAAAATAATCAAAAAACAGCACCCTCGAAGGATGCTGCATCATTTTATCTCCACCCTCAGACTTTTCCTTTAATTCCTATGCAAGCACTGACAGTCTTTCGGTTGTATGATTGATTCCTGTATGGACTGAACAATGCTGTCCAGGTCATTTTTGTTGCGGCCATACATATCCAGATATTGTTCCATTTCCATTTTAACGGTAACAAGCCCGCCTTTTACCTGCTGAATCCGAGTCTGTGATTCTTTGGTTGAGAGATTCATGGAGTTCATGGTATCAACCAGAACGCTGCTTTGATTATCACTTTTTTGGATTTGTTCCTTGATATGGCTGCTCATCTTCTTAGAGTTTTCAGCCAGCTTCCTCACTTCGGTTGCTACTACGGCAAACCCCCGGCCTTCATCCCATATTATGTATAAGAAACTATAAATCCTCTGTTTGCACAGGGTCATTTGACCTAAATATTAATAGAGGATGCACCCAAAAGGGTACATCCTCAAATTTCTGCTACTCTGCAGGCTGCTCTATTGGAATAGTAAGGTTCACAATTGTTCCTTTTCCCACTTCACTTTCAAATAGGATTCCAGCCCTGTGTTCTTCTATAATCTGCTTGGTAACCATCAGGCCCAGACCAGTTCCATCCGGTTTAGTTGTATAAAACGGATCTGCTATTCGCTTCAGATTATCTTTATCAATTCCACAGCCTTCATCTTTAATGCTGATCAGAACCTGGTCACCCTCCTCCACATTGGCTGAAATCAGGATCGTGCCGCCCACAGTCATAGATTCCATGGCATTTTTAATCAGATTAATAAAAGCCTGTTTCAGCATATGTTCATCACACTGAACTCTGGGAAGGGAGTTCAAGTTCTCTGTTTCAAAGCGGATATTTTGACTGGCAGCCTGTTCTTTAATAATGGAGAGGACGTAGTGAATCACTGCATTCAGTTCAACACTTTTAAACACAGGCAGCCTCGGTTTGCTCAGGATCATCAGGTCATCGGCTATCAGATTAATGCGGTCGATTTCTTCGATCATAAGTTTATATCGATTCCTGTCTTCAGGGTGTTTTTCCATCTGCAGCTGAGTAAACCCTCTTAATGCTGCTAAGGGATTCCTTACTTCGTGACCCACTGCGGAAGCCATCTGTCCGACAGCAGCCAGCTTTTCTTTCTGGCGCAGTTCCTGGAAAACATGTGTAAGCGAATGAATATATGAATAGAAACGGTTCAGCAGCACATAAGAAACACTTGAAAAAATGATTAAAAGCACGATTGGCACCATTACCTTCTGACTGCTCAGGAAAACACCAGCTAAAAGATACTTCGCAACCATGCCTCCGGTTACAATCCAAAAATAGCGCTTATTTACAAAAATCGGTGCAAATATCATAAATAAAAGTTCTACTGCGCTCCCGCTCTGAAATTCTTTCGATTCACCAAAATAAATCAGCATGCTGCTGCTAAAATCAATCAGGGAAAACCCTGCAAAAAATAAGTATTTTACGAGGAAAGGCCGTTTCGTTCTAATAAAATAAATCCCTATCGGCAAAAGCCCGATAATAGCCAGATAATAGCCCCATCCGAGTCCGCCCTCAGGGAGCCCGATATTGCCGCCAATATTGAGGGGAAGCACGTAATAATAAAATAAATCATATAGCGCTAAAATAATATAAAACAGCCAGATAAAGAGGGTGATTGCCTTTGTTTCTTCTTTTATCAAAGTATCTTGATTAAAGCCTTTCATTTACATGCTCCTTGGTTAACTCTATTAATAATATGCCTTTAGGACTATTATATACGTTTGTGTCGAAACATGTAACATTATGTTATATTCTTAAACTTCAAAAAACCGGTCCTGGCATATCCAGGCCGGTTTGTTATAACGGCTAAGGCTTTAATATAACTTTAATGCAATCATCTTCATGGTCGTTAAAAATCTTATATGCACGATCTGCTTCTTCGAGGGGAATCTGATGAGTAATAATGGACTTAGGATCGAATTCCTTATTCGTGATTTTTTCGAATAGCTCTGGCATGTAGTGCACAACAGGGGCTTGTCCCATTTTAATGGTCACATTTCTCGAGAAAAATTCCTCCAGCGGGAACATATTGTATGTTAGCCCGTACACACCTGTCAGCTGAACGGTACCAAATTTCCGTACGGCTTTCGTCGCTATTTGGATCGGGCCAAGCGTTCCGCCCTGCAGCTTAAGCTTCTGTTCAATTTTTTCCACTGCAGATTTCTTTCCGTCCATACCCACACAATCAATGACTACATCTGCTCCGCCCTGAGTAATTTCTTTTAAATAAGCACCCATGTCATCATATTTCGTGAAGTCATAGACCTCCACATCATTGGTAAGTTTGGCGTGGTTCAGTCGGTAATCAAGATGATCGACGGCTATTACCCGTTTAGCCCCTTTCATCCAGGCGAATTTCTGGGTCATTAACCCGATGGGGCCGCAGCCGAGGACGACGACTGTATCTCCGGATTTTACACCTGAATGCTCTACACTCCAATAAGCCGTCGGCAGCACATCTGATAAAAAGAGCAGTGACTCATCCTCCAGCTCGCATGATTCCGGTATGACAAAGGGCATGAAATTGCCAAACGGCACCTTTAAGAACTCAGCCTGGCCGCCCGGATGATTTCCATATTTCTCTGTATAGCCAAAATAGCCGCCAGAATCGTTATGGGGGTTGGAATTATCACATTGGCTTTCCATGTCATGCTGGCAATAAAAGCAATGCCCGCACGACACATTAAAAGGGATGACCACCCTGTCGCCTTTTTTTACCCGAGTTACATCAGGTCCTGTCTCCTCAACGATTCCCATTGGCTCATGCCCAATAATATACCCTGGCCGCAATGGCATATTTCCCTGATATAAGTGAAGGTCCGATCCGCAAATAGCTGTTGATGTAATCCGAATAATCACATCATCTCTTTTTTCAATTCTGGGATCCTCCACGTTTTTCACTTGAATATCTTTTGCTCCCTGGTAAGTTACAGCTCTCATTGCTTCACACTCCTTAAATGACTTAATAGGCTTTACCCATTTAAGATAGGAGTTAACTCCATAAATATCCAAAAATTAATTTTGAAAATAATTCCAACGGCCATTTTTACTGCACAGCAGCCTGCTTTTTCAGCTTTCGGTTATAGATAATCTTAGACAGGCTCAAACTTGCCTCGTAAAGCACCAGGAGAGGTAATGTAACCAATATATCTGAAATAAAATCAGGCGGTGTGACTAAAATTGCAACTACAATCAGCACGAAATAGGCATACTTCCTTATCTTCTGCAGCGAATAAGGATCGAGGATGCCAAGGCTGGTCAAGAACATAATCACAACCGGAAGCTCGAACAGAAAGCCGAATGGCAATGTTAGATGCAGCACGAATTGAAAGTATTTTTCCGTTGTAAAAAAAGCGGTGAACATTTCTCCGGATAAGGTCATTAAAAAATTTAGAACCATCGGCAAAAGAATGAAATACCCGAATGCTATACCGGTAATGAACAGGAAAAATAACGCGGGTATATAGGATAACGCTACCCTTTTCTCCATACCGGTAAGCGCCGGACTGATAAACAGCCAGATTTGATGGGCAGCTACAGGGATAGCAGCTGCAATCGCGACGACAGACGCAAGCATAAAATAGACCCATAGTATCTCGGAGGGACCAAGAACAGCCAATTTAAAGTCCAGATCCTTAACCAGCCATTGATAAATGTCGCTGACGAAAATAAAGGATAATGCCAGGAACGCTATAAAAACTGCAGCAATAATCATCAGCCTCTTCCGGAGCTCCTCAAAATGCTGGAGAACATTTACTGCCTCATTGTTCAAAATTAATCACCCCAATATAAAAGGAAGGAAGATAACTCTCCCTTCCTTATTCTTTGTTATCGCAATTCTTTTTTCTTATCTTCTGGCTGTTCCTCGGACACAAGTTCGCGTGTGGATTTCTTGAATTCCTTCAAAGTTGTCCCAAATGCCCTGCCGATTTCGGGAAGCTTGGATGGACCGAAAATGATCAGCGCCAGTACTAGAACAATAATTAATCCTGGTATTCCGATATTAGATAGCATAATAACCTCCTAGTACTTGAACCCTGTAATCGCCACAACCCCAGGACGCGGCATGGTGTCTCCCTTGCGGTGCGGCCATTTGCTTGTGGGATTGCTCAGGTCATCCGTCTCTTCTCCCGGATGCTGAACGGACAGGAACAGGGTTGTCTCGTTTGGTGTAAAGGATGGTCCAGTCAGTTCTGCTTCAGCTGGCGCAGAAGCAAACTGAAAGGCTTCGCCTGTATTTTTGCCGATCGTCGGGATGACGAACATGCCATTGTTTGCAAAATGAGTGTAGATTCCTGTATTCAGCTTGCTTGATGACATATCTGTAACAGTCCAGAGATTGCCAAAGCTATCGAAAGTCAGATTATCAGGTGCACTGAAACCGCTCTGTTTTCCGCCGGCTGCGAAGATTTCGAAATCAAAGGTCAGTGCTCCGAGGTCATCTCCATCCTCGATAAATCTGGTAATATGGCCGTGAAAGTTACCATGTTTATCATTGTTGGTATGAGCAATGAATACCGTTTTATCAAAAGGGCTGATTTCCACATCTTCCGGGCGGTCGGTAGGTGTTCCGCCAACAAGCAATGCTGCTTCATGGCAATGAACAGCCACATCGGCCTGTGTTTGGAATTTCTTTAAAAGATCTGCTTTCCCTTTGGCGATTTTCTGTACATTTTCGATCGTTAATGGCACCCATTCTCCGCTTCCCATATTCGCCACATAGAGTGTCCCTTCTTCAAGAAGATCTGCGTTGGCTTTGCCGCGGGACTTTACATATTTATTTTTACTGATGAACTTATACACGCAGGCATCTTTTTTATCATCACCCATATACACGACAACCCGATTGTCATTAGTCAGGCCGACTGCTGCATTTTCATGATTAAAGCGGCCAAGGGCAGTATGCTTGCGCGGCTTAAAATGAGGATCAAACGGATCTATTTCTACAATCCAGCCATAATGTGTATCATTTAATCCTGCATCCTTTGATGTAGATTCGAAATTCTCCTCTGCTGATAAAACCGTGCCCCACAAAGTCCTGCCGCCGGAGCAATTAGCAAAGGTTCCCTGAACATTCGTTGCACCGCCCACTGCTTTTGACCCTCTGGCAGGACCTGTAAGCAGAAAGGGCGTCAAGCCTGTAATACGGCGTGCATACTTAGAATTCGTGTCCATTTTCCATGTACCCTCTTTATCACGGTATACCTCGATAATCGAT
Source organism: Cytobacillus sp. GQ23 (assembly GCF_059758675.1). NCBI lineage: Bacteria > Bacillati > Bacillota > Bacilli > Caryophanales > Bacillaceae > Cytobacillus > Cytobacillus sp. GQ23. Next base: position 30,731 of record NZ_JCAXER010000006.1, on the reverse strand, counting down.
CCACCCTGGCTGTAAAGCATTTTCTGAATTTGCGCTTCTGTATACTTGCCATTTGCCGGCCTTGCACCATGAACAAATAGATCGCTTGAATATTCATGATTCACCCATAAGAGACCGCGCTTGTCCTTATCGATTGGAAAATATAATGTAAAGTCATTGTTAAATCCGAATGTATCGCCTTTTTTATTAATGACATCTCCATAAGCTGCCACCACATCATATTTATACCCACGCGGCAACACAAGGTCGTCTTTAGCTGTCGGATCAATCGGCTTGAAATTCAATCCAGATATTTTCTTCTGGAATCCGAATAAATGGGCCGCTGCCTCAACCCCCTTAACTTCCGCTTTTGGAACCATTGCCCCCAATCCTGTTGAAGCCACAGTCAATGCTCCCACACCTGTACCAACATAGGTTAAAAATTTGCGGCGGTTCAATTCAGTCATCCTCAGCACCTCTTCTATTGAAATATCAATTTATGTATTTAACTCAAATAAAATACTAAATGATGATTATTAAGAGAATGCTAAGAAATATGCCGAAAATTGTAAAAGTAGATTTAAATATTGTAAAAAAGATGCCCGGCTTCAGCCGGACATCTTTTTTCTTTCTATTAAGATACCTTTTCTTCCTGTGACTTGTATTCTTCTTCCCAGTACTCCGCATTTTTAATGCCAAGCTTTTTGGAATTGAATACTGGATCAAGACCTTGTTTCTTTTGGGCCTCGTAATCTTTCAGTGCAATCAGAGCCGGCTTTCTTAAGATTACGATGGCAATTAAGTTCAGCCAAACCATTAGACCTAAGCCAACATCTCCAAGTGCCCACGCCAGACCTGCTGTTTTAACAGCACCATAGAATGTTGCACCTAGCAAGACAATCTTCAGAATAAACATCGCCAGTTTGCTGTTCTTGCCGCTAATCAGGTAAGCTACGTTTGTTTCAGCCATATAGTAGTAGGCCATGATAGTTGTGAAAGCAAAGAAGAAAAGAGAAACAGCAACAAATCCGGCACCGAAGCCTGGAAGCACAGATTCAACAGCTGCCTGTGTAAAGCCCGGTCCAGCTTCCACTCCAGGAAGGTTTTCGATAATTGGAGTCTTTCCATCAGAGCCGACTGTATTGAACATTCCTGTAAATAGGATCATGAAAGCTGTTGCAGAACATACGAATAGCGTATCAATATATACAGAGAATGCCTGCACAAGGCCTTGCTTTGCAGGGTGGGAAACTTCAGCAGCTGCAGCAGCATGCGGGCCTGTACCCTGACCAGCTTCGTTTGAATAAATTCCGCGTTTTACCCCCCAGGCAATTGCACTTCCAATAATTCCCCCAAACATGGAGTCAGCACCAAAAGCACTGCTGAAGATTAACGAAATTACGCCAGGCAGTTCACCAATGTTCATGGCAATAATGATTAAAGCCACTAAGATATAACCCACTGCCATAAAAGGAACGGTATATTGAGCCACAGTTGCAATACGCTTTACACCGCCGAAAATAATCAGGCCAAGTAAACCGATAATAACAAGACCTGTTACTGTTTTGCTTATGCCAAATGCATTTTCCATTCCAAGCGCAATTGAGTTTGACTGGATGCCAGGCATTAATAGTGCCATTGCCAGCAATGCAGAAATGGCAAAAAGAACGGCGAACCATTTAATTCCGATTCCCTTTTCAATATAATAGGCTGGACCGCCTCGGTATAGCCCGTCTTTTTTCACTTTGTAAATCTGAGCCAGCGTTGATTCAACAAATGCACTGCCTGCTCCGATAAAAGCAATGGCCCACATCCAGAATACAGCACCAGGACCACCCATTGCGATAGCAGTGGCAGTACCTGCGATGTTACCAGTTCCTACACGGCCGGAAAGAGCAATAGATAAGGCCTGGAAAGACGAAACGCCCGCTGCGGAACTTTTCCCTTGAAACATAAGCAGTACCATATCTTTGATATGGCGGACCTGTAAAAATCGAGTTAAGACTGAGAAGAACAACCCTATTGCTAAACAGATGTAAATAACAGGTGTACTCCATAAAATACCGTTTAGCTGATTAACAAAAGCTTCCAAACAACTTCCCCCTTTTTTAGATATATTCTGAATCTTTTTCCTATTAGGAATTATAGAATAAATACTGTTATAAGACAATGTTTTTTTCACGGACTCTGGTAAAAATGTCATAGAAGTTTCTCTGATTCCCTGAGTAAAGCGGTTTTCATCATAGTTGAGAGGATATATATAAATTAGAGTAATAGCATAACCCTTCCTATTTTTTGTCATTTTCGTTATTATATATTTAGGGAAACGAAGTGTTGACCGGAAAGAAGTGTTTCAAACATGGTAAAACAGACAAAAAGAAATTTAATGATTATGTGGTTTGCCAATTTCTTTGTGGCAGGCAGCATGACAATGGTGCTTCCCTTTATATCGTTATATATAGAAAGCTTTGGCGACCATTCTGCCACCTATGTTCAGCACTGGTCTGGATGGACGTTTGCGATCACATTTGTGACGGCGTTTCTATTTTCACCTGTGTGGGGAAGAATCGGGGACCTTTTTGGGCGCAGGAAAATATTGATTCTGTCCGGAATTGGGATGGGCTTATCCATCTTCCTGATGGGATATGTGACTAACGTCTGGCAGCTGTTTTTTCTGAGACTGTTTATGGGGATTTTCACCGGCTTCATCGGTATGTCCCAGGCATTTATTTCCACTCAGACTCCAAAAGAAATCGCAGGCAGGGTAATGGGGACACTGCAGACCGGGAGCATTACAGGGTCATTGATGGGCCCACTTCTCGGCGGAGTTCTCGCTGATTTATTCGGATTCTCAGACACCTTTAAATGGACCTCCATCGCCATATTTGTTTCCGCTTTTCTAGTCTTTTTCACAAAAGAGCACAAAATCCAAACTCAAAAGGGCGAGAAAACACAGTATTCAAGTAAGGCCGTCATTCAGCATATTATCAGCAATCCCGTCCTGCTGACCGTCATGCTGATATCTACGCTTGTTCAAATCGCACATTTCAGTATTCAGCCTATCCTTTCTCTATATGTCAGTGAATTGCACGGACCAGAAAATCTGGCGTTTTTTGCCGGAATTGCTTTTTCAGCTGCAGGGCTTGGCAATCTCTTGATGGCAAGGCAATGGGGAAAAATCGGGGATCAGCATGGCTATGTCAAAACATTGGTTGTTCTCCTCCTTCTCGCAGGTGTGTTTTATCTGCCTGGCGGATTTGTCTCAAACATGTGGCAGCTTGTTCTTGTCCGCTTTGCACTTGGTGTCACCATCGGAGGCATCATTCCTGTCCGGATCGCCTATATTCGCCAGGAAGCACCTGTTGCTATGCAGGGTGAAGTGCTTGGCTACAACACAAGCCTCCGTTTTTTTGGAAATATTATCGGACCCGTCATCGGCGGTTTGATCTCAGGCTATTTAGGTTTTTCGGCCGTATTCGTCGTTACAAGCTTTCTCCTCATCCTAAGCGGACTGATTCTGCTTGGTATCATGAACCGCCATCCGAAGCTGGTGAAGGATTCTTATTAAATGAAAATGAAGCCGGCAGAAATGCTGGCTTCATTTTTCTTTTGCTGCGTTGCTTGCGATATGGACAGCATCCCAGACACCTGCAAATGGAGGGGCGTAACAAAGATCCACCATGCCAAGCTCTTCTGCTGTCATTTTATTGTGGATGGCAACGGCAAAAACATCGATTCGAAGGACCACTCCTTTATTTCCGATGGCGTGGGCTCCGAGAATTCGGTTTGTTCCTTTCTCACAGATCAGCTTGATCCAGATAGGGGTCTGATTCGGATAGTAGCCCGGATGATCTGCCGCTTTAACAAATTCAGTTGTATAGGCTAGGCCAAGCCTTGTGGCATCTTCCTCTGAAAGCCCCGTTCTGCCAAGCTCCATATCAAAAATTTTGATCGCGGCGCTGCCAAGCGTTCCCACATATTTTTCACGACTGCCGGCTATATTGGCCCCAGCGAGGCGGCCGCATTTATTCGCGTTTGTTCCAAGCGGGATATAATCATTTTCTTCTAGCAATCTGTGATATACCTGAGCGCAGTCCCCCGCTGCATAAACCCCTTCAACATTTGTCTGCATTTCACGGTCGATAATAATGGCACCATTTTCCGCCAGCTCTATTCCCGATCCCTCCAGAAACTTCGTAGCAGGCTTTACACCAACAGCTACAAGCACTAAATCGGCTTTATACGAGCCTTTATCCGTTTTGATGCTTTCCACTTTCCCATTGCCGCTAAAGCTCTCCACCTTTTCTCCCAGGTTCAGCTCTACGCCGTGATCACGGATTTCCTTTTCAGCGATATCGGTTATTTCCTTATCAAAAGGTGCCAGGATTCTCTCACCCATTTCAATCACTCGGACATTTTTGCCGAGGGTTTTCATCGCTTCGACCACTTCGATGCCAATATAGCCTCCGCCGACAATGACAACATCTTTCACCTCCGATTTACTGGAAATTTCTTTTAACGCCATCCCATCTTCCATGGTTTTCAGCACGTGAACGTTCTCAAGGTCCGCTCCAGGGAACTGGGGCATGATGGGAAACGTGCCTGTTCCAATCATCAGCTTATCGTAAGTATCCGTAAACATCTCCCCTGATGCAAGGTCTTTAACTGTTACTTCCTTCTTATCTGTATCCACTTTTAATACTTCATGCAGAAGATATGTTTTAATGTTCCTCTCAGAAAATTGCTCCTGTGTTCTTGCAATCATTTTCCGGTGATCATCATTTTCTCCTGAGATATAATAAGGAAGACCGCAGGCACCGTATGATAAAAACTTGCCTTTCTCATAAACGGTAATTTCCGCTTTTTCGTCCATTCTTCTCAATTTCGATGCGGCTGACATACTTGCAGCCACCCCGCCAATGACCAGCAGTTTCATCAGAATCTCTCCTCACGTATCAATAAGCTTTTAGATAGGTTTCGTTAAAGAGGCAAAATTATACAGCATCTCTATACCCTTATAGCTACCCCGCTTTGGCTATTTTAAGACGTTCTTCAATACTTCTTCCGTTACTTTTCGAACTATGCTTTCGATCATTTCTTCCCGATAGCCTGGAGCTGTCCGGCTTTTCTCCCCACAGCCACCATCAGGTATCCCGCCTGTTTTAATGCCCATTTTCTCACGGATTGTGATCAGCTCTGCAATTTGTTCAGTGCTCAATTCATTTGACTTTTGAATGATATGTCCGGAGTACATTAGCATGAGTGCATAGTGTTCCAGTGACTCCATCCGGAAATAGGCCTCTGTTATGTCCCGGCCCCAGGTTAGTGCACCATGATTTGCTAAAAGGACTGCATTGTAATCCCGGCAATAAGGGGCAATGGAATCTGGCACTTCCTGTGTTCCAGGGGTGGCATACGGGGCTACCGGCACTTTGCCAAGCAAGACTACCGCCTCAGGAGTAATGGGTTTTTCAAGACTGATTCCGGCTATGGCAAATGATGTTGCCACAGGCGGATGGGCATGAACTACAGCCCTTGCTTCAGAATTTTCCTGATACACTCTAAGGTGCATCTTTATTTCTGAAGAAGGCTTTAGCTTCCCTTTCAGAATATTTCCTGAAAGGTCCATTTTAACCATCATTTCCGGTGTCATAAATCCTTTGCTCACTCCTGTGGGTGTGGTCCAGATCTCATGGTCTCCTACTTTTATAGAGATATTCCCATCGTTAGCAGCAACAAAGTTTTTATTGTAAACCCTTCTGCCGATTTCGCAGATTAATTCCTTTGCATCCTGATCGCTTATATATGTATTTTGAACAGCCATAGCTGTCAGCTCCTTCCTATTCACATCCACTCCTTATTGTATATTCAAACAGGATTTGCATCATCAGTTTTTACAAGTTTTCATTTTTCGCTAAAAAATGATCATTTCCGCGGAAATATTATGTATTTCGGGATCATTCATGCTATACATAAAAACCGCCCGATCAGAGGATCGGACGGTCTTAGGGGGTATGATACTGCTTGCTTATTTCACGCGCGGGTATCCGAAGCCTGACGCATAGTCATCTCCTGCTGCTGCTCCGTATCCGCCTTTAATGTCATATTGCTTAGCACGGTTTTGAAGCTCTGAGCGAAGTTGAGTATGGCTCATGGATGGACTGGATGACCAGATTTTCGCTGCAAGACCAGCTACGTGAGGTGTAGCCATGGATGTTCCGCTGATCGTGTTATAGCCTCCGTTATACCATGTTGACTCAATGCTTGCTCCCGGTGCAGAAACTTCTACATCTTTTTCCTGAATCACATAGTCACCGTCAGTGCTAGGGTTTCCGCGGGAAGAGAAGTTTGCCACACGGTATGTACCGTTCTGCTGAACATTTTCAAGAGCTGCAACCGCAACCGCATTCTTTAATGCTCCAGGATATCCGATTGTATTAGCACTGTAACCTGAGTTACCTGCCGCCGCCACAATAAGGACTCCTTTGCTGTATGCGTAATCAACAGCACTGCTGATTAATGAATCTTTGCCGCTTGAACCAAGTGACATATTGATGACCACTTTAGAACCTGTGCGGGATGCTTCGTCTGCAACGTGGCGGATTGCAGCTGCAATATCATCTGAGTAACCCGAACCATTATCGCCAAGAACTTTGTATGCCCATAATTTCGCCTGTGGGGCTACCCCATAAATTCCCTGGCCATCAGATCCCCCGTGTGCCAATACGGTTCCAGCTACATGTGTACCATGTCCCTGTCGATCCGTACATGAGCCATTGACAATCGGAGAGGATTGAGTGAAATCCTTACATTGCTCCGCTGAGCCTGCCAGGTCGATATGGTTTGTATGAACCCCTGTATCAAGAACAGCTACCTTAATCCCGCTTCCGCCTGAGGTGCTCGTTATGCCGCTGTTGTTATAGATGGATTCAATCCCCCAAGGTGTCTGGTCACTTGGATATCCAGCGGCCTGAGCCTTCTTGGACGCTGCTGTCCTGACTGTATCAAGTTTAACTTCATGTACTTTTTCAATCTTTAAGTTTTTATTTTTCAATAATGCCTGGTACTGCTTAGCATTGACCTCTGCAGTCATTCCATCGCTGCCAAAATCCCAGCGCTTGTCCACCTGCGAATTCACAGAAGCTGTAGCATTTGATGGGCCTTGGATCAATACCCTATAGGTTTCGTTTTGAGTCTCCGGTTCTTTTGCAAATGCCCCCGCTGTGAAAACTGATAAACCCATTGTCATACTTAGTAATGCTGCTCCTAATGCCCTTTTTTTCTTCATCCTTTTTCTCCTCTCGAATCTTTATTTTTTCTGTCGCTTCTTGTTGCATTTAAAGTATATTTGAAATATTCAGACTCTATCAATATGCTAAATTATTTAATCATCAGACTTTGGAATCAGGCACTAAAACATAGTTTCTTAAAAAGTATCAGGTAATTTGGAGGGTTTACAAATAGTTTCTACTATTAATATGTTGTTTAATTCATAATTTTTCCACATAAAAAAGAATTCCCCCAAATAAAACAGTACAATTGGTTGATGCAAAGAGTAATATTACACTATGTTTTTTGTCGCTTTCAGGGATATTTTCCTAGTTAAACGCTTTAAAGATATAAAGAATAAAAATCCTCCTAATCGCGTGGACAGGAGGATTTTTATTCTTATTTAAACATTTTAGGAAGGCTATCTGTGTACGGTGCATACGCGATGCCATTCTCCGTGATAATGCCTGTGATCAGTTCATTATCCGTTACATCGAATGCGGGATTATAGGTTTTTACGCCTTCTGGCGCCATCGGCTTTTCGTACCATTTAGAAGTAATCTCTTCTGAATCTCTTAATTCAATATGGATATCGTTCCCTGTTTTGCATGTGAGGTCGACAGTTGACAGCGGAGCACAAACATAGAAAGGTATATTATAATGTTTTGCGAGAATCGCAACGCCTGATGTTCCAATTTTATTGGCAGTATCCCCATTGGCTGCAACACGGTCACAGCCGACAAGTACCGCTTGAACCCTGCCTTCTTTCATGATGATGCTGGCCATATTATCGCATATCAGCGTAACATCGACACCTGCTTCTTTAAGCTCCCATGCAGTCAGGCGGGCCCCCTGAAGCAGCGGGCGGGTTTCATCGGCGAATACTTTAAAATCATATCCCTTTTCCTGTCCTAAATAAATCGGAGCCAGGGCTGTCCCATATTTAGCAGTCGCAATTGTACCGGCATTGCAGTGTGTCAGAATTCCCCATCCGGGCTCAAGTACAGAAAGAGCGTGCTGGCCGATTGACTCGCAGACTTTTTCATCCTCACTACGAATTTTTTCTGCTTCCTCTTTCAGAGCCTGCTTTATTTCTGCTGCACTCCTGCCTTCTTCCTTCTGGAAACGGGCTTCCATGCGGTCGAGCGCCCAAAACAGATTGACTGCAGTCGGCCGTGATGAAGCCAGATATTCCTTCGCTTTTTTAAAATCCAGGTAAAGCTCATCATAGTCTTCTGCTGCTGATTGCTTTGTGCCCAAATAAACACCGTAAGCCGCAGCTATTCCGATGGCAGGTGCACCCCGGACCTTTAAATGATAGATTGCATCCCAAATTTCCTTTAATTCTTTCAAATACAAAAAGTTCTTTTCATTCGGCAGAACTGTTTGATCTAATAGAATGAGTGTATTGTTTTCATCCTCCAATCTTACAGACTGGATAACATCCACTGGTTTTCCCATCTTGCTGCCTCCTTAGAATCTTTTTTCACAGTCTTTTAGAGTACGCACAAAGTCTTCTCCTGTTTTAAAAGATTCCCTTTCCATAATAAACATCTTTCCGGCTGCCAGACAAATCATTTCTGCAGCAGCTTTGCTGCTGTAATCGTCAATGCAAGTGACATCCTTTACTGATGCCAGCCCAATAATCCTCCTGCACAATTCAAGTCCTGTAACAGCCGCTGTGTCGCGCAGAATTGTTTCCAGATAATATTCTTTAAACCCTTCATAACGGGCTGTTTGTTCAGTTGCTTTCTCATCCCATGCCTTCAGGAATTTCGTTTTGAACAAGTCGATAATATCTTCTATTGTATTTTCGAGATATTCCATCTGAACCTGCCTTTGTTCTCCATTATCCATTGTATATTTCGCGTTCACATAGGCGAAGATCAGATTGGCGATCACGTTGCCGATATCGTATCCGGCCGGGCCATAAAAGGCAAACTCTGGGTCAATAATTTTAGTAGAATCTTCTTTTACAAAAATTGAGCCTGTGTGCAGATCGCCATGCAATAATGACTGAGCATGGGTCATAAACTCAAATTTTAGCTTTGCCGTTTCGAGCTGAAGCTTGGAATCTTCCCAGATTTCCTTCTTGGCAAATTCCCTGGTACCTTCAAATACATCATTTCTCGAACAGTCGTAAAACGGTTCGGTGAAGACGAGATCCTCTGAAATTTCGCACAACTCCGGGTTAGTGAACCTTTGGACCAGCTCTTTCTTTTCCTTATGTCCGATGACAACATCAGAAGTGAGTAATAGGGTATTTACCAGGAAGCTTGAGATATGGTCAGCAAACAGCGGGAATTTTTCATGCTGTATTAAAGCTGTCCTCATAATAGTGTAATCTGACAAATCCTCCATTGCGGTACAATTCATTATGGGATCGTAGCTAATCACCTTTGGCACAAAACCTGGAGCGAGCCTGTTTTGAAGATCGAGAATTTCGTATTCGATGCGGTTGCGGTCAGGGGATAGCTTAAATTCATCAGATATTCTGGCAACCGGTCCGGCCTGCTTAATAATCAGAGACTTCTTGTGTTTATGGTCAATCAGCTTAAAAACGTAGTTTAAATTGCCATCGCCAATTTCCCTGCAATCCAATTCTGCATCTGGTGCAAAATAACTCAGCCTTGTTTTGGCATATTCAATGGCTTCTTGTTCAGTCATTGTAAAATAAGCAGATGTAAATACAGTCATACAAAAATCCCCCCATACGAATCTTTTTGATAGCATCTATTATTTTGTTAATTTAATATATTTGAAAATATCTAAATACTATCATGTGAATTGGGGTTCGACAATTGTTTTTTAAGGGGGTTTTCGTATAAATAGTGCTTTTCACTTAACAATGTTGTCCGTTGATTGCAGCGAGTGGAGGCTCCCTGCAGTCAGGCGCTGATGCTGTACATGTACCGGAGTAAGAAGTTTTCACCATTTTTATAAAAAAAAGCCGCTTAATAAGCAGCTCCTTTCATTACAGTTATTTAATGCTTCTAATCGCCTGCAAAACGTTCGAATATACCTCAAGGGATGATAAGTCGATGCCAAGTCCAACAGCACTTTTTGCCAAATCCGGTCTGACACCAGTGGCAATGGTATTGACACCGACCAGCTGGAGTATATTCCGGATATTGAAAATATGATTGGCAATTTCAACATCTATATGCACCGTTCCGGAAAAATCAATAATTAAGGTTTCAATCCCCAGCTGGTTTACCCGCGGGACTGTCTTCTCTATGATGATTTGTGCTCTGTCATAGTCTATGCTTCCGATCAATGGAAGTATTGCAATGCTGTCCTGAATCGGTACAATGGCTGCAGACAGCTCATTTACCTGGGATTGCGTCTCTTTTAATTGCTCCTCGGAGTGCCGTTCAAAGGCAAATACGGTCTCATTAATGCTGATGTCCAGCATAAAATTTACTTTTTTAACAATAGTAATAATTTCATCAGCCGTTAATTCAAGCTTTTTGCCAATATTATTTAATCTATCAGTAAAAACTAGGCGGGTGTCCGGATAACGGATAACGATATCAGAAATTTTCCCTCCTTTGGATGCAGCCCGCTCGCCATTTCCTTTGCTCCATTCAACAAGTCCATCAGGAATCATATTATCACTGCTTGCAATCATGGTTCCCAAGAACTTCAAAAAATTCACATACATCAATACGGCAGCCTCAATTTCCGGTTTAGGAATTTCAAAACCAAATCGTTTTATGATTTCTGTAACCAGTTCTTCGGATAATACCTCCGCATTTTGAGTAAGATATGCTGCAACTTTTTGTATAGGCTCCATCTGTATGTATATCCCCTCTCCTATGTCTTGCTTCGATTATATCCTACTAAATCTTCAAAAGAACAGATTGGGAAATGATTCCTTAAGATAATAACCATTCCTCATAATCTTCTTCCCTTATCTCACTGATCAGGAGAGATTCAAATCTTCTGTAAAGCTCAAGGATTCCAGGATCGCTGTTAATTAGCGGCATCTTGTTTAGATAGTCATCTTCCGACTTAAAAAAACTGATTTCAGTCCACTTTGTCTCATCTGTCTTGCTTTTTAATATCTTGGTCTGTACATCGATATACTTTCGGTAGATTTCACCGGCTTTCCGCTGAATCTGCATCAGTTCCTGCTGGTTTTCAGGGCTAATATGATATTGATAGAGTTTTATGCACATAGTATCTCCTTAAGATATTGGCGATTTGGGCAAGGCTGAGGGTTTATGGATAAAATTCAGTCATCTTTTCAACCTTTCAGCTTCTTGTAGAAGCCCAATGATTCTGTTAAAAGCTCCCGATCATACCCTGTCTTTTCATGAATCCTGTCTGTCCATTCTTCAATAGTATCCGCAGGGGGATCATGGTACAAGCCTTCTGTAGTGCTGAGGAAGCTTTTCCAATTGTAAAATTCCCAGTGTGCGGTTTCGTTTTTATAGGAAATCCGCTGCTCCAGCAAAGCCTTTGGATAAATATAGTTTTGGGAACGTTCAGCTGCATCAAGAAAGAAGTTCAGTTCAACCGGATTTGTATCATAACTTTGCCGCGATATTTTTCCGTTCGGCCGGTGATAGGCAATTTCCAGCTGTCCGTGCTGGGTTGAAACCTGGACATCTGCTGCCGGGAAAAATCCGCTTCTCTTTTCCGGAGTAAAATTCCGTGCCTTTGAATCAATTAATATGGGCTGCAGCCATTGGTCGCCAAGATCACATAGAAAACGGTGCCCCTCCTCATCCACCGCTACCACTGCAGCATGGGCTGAGGAATTATGCAATTCGTGGCCAACCGGATAGGCCTGAATTCCAGCCTCCATAAACTCGTGCAGAAGCCAAATTGCGAGGTCAAAGCAGTTTCCGGTAATTCCATATTGAGCACGGTGCTCTTTCATTAAAGAAACGTCCCGCTGCTTTTTCGTTCCTGCTTTATCGTAAAACCATGCTTTAGTCAAAGTCTCCATCGGAAAGTGATCAAATTTTTTCCAAACAGACAAAATCGATTGGGGTGCCTCCAATATGATCATCCTTTCATCTATATACCTTATTTATTATTCTTTTTTGATTGTCAAATTCCTCTTCCTTTTGTTTGAACTGGAATGTATGATAGAGTATTTTCAGAGAAAAAGAATTAAAAGGAGGCTCCATATGGCCAAATATAGAGGATACATAGGGACATATACAAAGGGTGAAAGTGAAGGGATATATACATTTATTCTGGATACAGATGCCGGTAAAATTTCCGATGTGAAAACGGCAGCGAAATTGGATAATCCCACTTATTTAACAATCAGCCAGGATAACCGCTTTTTATACTCAGTAGCCAAGGAAGGCGAATCCGGCGGAGTAGCTGCATATCGTCTGGACAGCAGCACCGGTGCACTTGAGAAGATCAACAGCCAGGTTTCTGCCGGCTCCCCTCCATGCCATGTCAGTGTGGATTCTGCTGTCCGCAATGTTTTCAGTGCAAACTATCATAAAGGGACAGTCGAGTCTTACTTAACAAATGAGGATGGCTCTTTAAATCCTGCTGTTTCGGTTATAGAGCATAGCGGATCAGGTCCTGACAGCAGGCAGGAAAAGCCGCATACCCATTATGCAGGAATGACACCGGACGAAAAATACTTGGCTGCAGTTGACCTGGGAACAGACCAGGTAATTACGTATGAGGTAAGTAATGGCATTCTAAAGGAAACTAGCACCTTGTCCGTTAAACCTGGGAGCGGACCGAGACACCTTGTGTTCCATCCAAATGGAAAGTATGCCTATGTGATGACCGAGTTTAGCTCTGAGGTTCTTTTGCTTCAGTATCACGATGATGGGAGCTTTGTTCAAAAGCAGGCTATTAGCACACTACCGGAGGGCTTTACGGAAAATAATCAGGGAAGCGCCATCCATATCTCTTCTGACGGCCTCTTCATCTATGCGGGAAACCGCGGACATGACAGCATTGCTGTTTTCTCCGTCAATCAGGATAATGGAGAGCTTGCATTTGTGGAGCATACCTCAACAGAAGGTAACTGGCCCCGTGACTTTGAGCTCGATCCTGCCGAAAAATTTATCATTGGCTCAAACCAAAACTCCAGTAATATTGTTTTGTACTCGAGAGATGAACAAACAGGGAAGCTAACATTGCTTCAGGCAGATGTGAAAGTGCCGGACCCTGTTTGCGTGAAATTTTTACATGTATAAAAAAAGGGTGAGATACTGCTTTTAGGCAGCATCTCACCCTTTTTTATTCGCTGATTCTGAAAGCAATCTTCCCCCATTGCTCCGCGTTTGCAATTTTATCAAAAGCATGGCCGTATTGTTCCAGGTGAAATGCCTGATCCAATACCGGTCTTAATTGATGTTTTTCAATAAACTGGAGCATTTCATGGTATTCCTCTGCACTTCCCATTGTCGAGCCAAGCAGGTTTTGCTGAGCGTAAAAGAGACTGCGAAGATTAAGTTCCAGCACATCTCCTGTTGAAGAGCCAAATGTTACGATGGTTCCGCCATTGCGAAGGATCTCCAGAGATTTATTAAATGTAGCCGGGCCGACAGATTCAATGACAAGATCCACCTTTTCCCCGCCAAGGGCTGCCTTCCAATCTTCGCCGCTGTCCAAGGCTATATCTGCACCAAGCTCCAGAGCTCTCTGACATTTCTCCTCGGAACGGGAAGCCACATACACGGTTGCCCCTGCTGCTTTAGCGAACTGCATTAAGAAGGTTGCCACTCCCCCTCCAATTCCGGGAATAAACACCTTCATGCCTTTCTTAAGCTTTCCTCTGGTGAATAATGCTCTATATGCGGTTAGTGCTGCAAGGGAAAGAACGCCCGCTTCCTCCCAGGTTAAATATTTGGGTTTGGGAGCTGCATTTTCAGCCGGAATCACGATGTATTCCGCGAAGGTGCCATGAAACGGCAAGCCGACAATTTCAAAGCCCTCAGGTGGCGCCTCGCTTTTTTCCTTCCAGCCAAGCCCCGGATTGATGATGACTTCATCATCTCGCTTCACTTCTGATACACCCTCCCCGACTGCGTCAATGACTCCGGCTCCATCAGAACCGATGACAAGTGCCGGATCTTCCGGTTTGTGGCGATGCGGGACAAATAAATCACGGTGGTTCAATCCTGCCGTTTTTAGTTTCACCCTGACCTCGCCTGCACCCGGCTCAGGTTTTTCCAATTCACCATATGATAACCCGTCGAGACCCGCTTTTCCTTTATGAATGATCGCTTTCATTTCGTCCACCTGCTTTTCTTTAAAAATTTCGTCTATTCTATCATAGCTTGAGAAGGGGCCAGGAAAAAAGCGATATGCCTAGATAAGCTTCAGTTTCACAAACTTCCTTTTTCCTGCCTGAAGAACTAATCCATCTGTAATTTTCACGAGCAGCTTAACATCGCTGACTTTTTCTCCGTTTAACCGGATGCCGCCTCCTGCAATCATTTTTCTTGCTTCTGTTTTGGATGGAAGAAGGCCAAGTCCTGCAATCAGGTCCGTAATGAACATTTCACCCTCTCCCTTCCATTCGAGTTCCGGAATCTCTTCCGGCATGGCTCCTTTTTGGAAAATGGTTTGAAAATGCTGTTCGGCTTTATCGGCTGCAGCTGCCCCATGGTACATGCGGACAATCGTGCGGCCTAAAAGCATTTTGGCGTCACGCGGATGAAGCGTTCCGTTTTCCAGCCCTTCTGCGATTTGCTGCTTTTCAGTTACCGGCAAATCGGTTGCCAGATTGAAGTATTTGACACTCAGCTCATCCGGTATGGACATCGTTTTGCCGTACATATTATTCGGGTCTTCATCCACACCAATATAATTGTTTTTCGATTTAGACATTTTCTCTTTGCCATCAAGGCCTTCAAGGAGCGGCATAAGGATGACAACCTGCTTTTCCTTTTCAAAATGCTCCTGCAGATGGCGTCCCATCAACACATTGAAGTGCTGATCAGTGCCGCCAAGCTCGATATCACTTTCAAGAGCAACCGAATCGTAGCCCTGCATCAGCGGGTAGAAAAATTCATGAAGGGAGATCGGCTTCCCTGTGGCCAGGCGCTCCGAAAAGTCATTTCGTTCCAGCAGACGGGCAACCGTAATGCTCGCGGACAGGCGGATAACATCTTCAAGCTGGAGGCCTGAAAGCCATGCTGAATTGTAATGAAGATCGACTTTATCCATGTCCAGCACCTTGCTGAATTGCTCGAAGTATGTTTTCGCATTATGCTTCACTGCCTCATCTGTGAGCTGATTTCGGGCTGCCGATTTGCCTGTCGGGTCGCCAATTTTCCCGGTAAAATCACCAATAATCAGCTGGATGATATGGCCGTTGTCCTGGAACTGCTTTAATTTGTTCAGCACAACCGTATGGCCGATATGGACGTCCGGTGCAGACGGATCTAATCCAAGCTTAATTTTTAATGGCTGATTTTGAAAAATGGATTTAGCTATTTTATTCTTTAGATCTGCTTCAGGCAGAATCTCCTGGACGCCATTAGAGTAAATCTCAAGCTGCCTCTCTGTTTCGAGCTTTTGATCCTGTGTTAATTTGTCAAAAAAATTCTCCATGTTCCCCATCCTTTCTCTAATTGAAATATAAAAAACCACGCCCCTAAAGAAAGGGACGTGGTTAACGCGGTACCACCCTTTTTGAAGATTGCTCTTCCACTCAGCGGATTAACGGTCCGGGCCGTTCCCTGCTACTCTTGTTCACAGGAAAAGTTCAAGAAGGTAATTCACTGTTAACTATGTGCTGATTTTCACCGGGCATCAGCTCTCTAAAACAGGGAGAATAACAGCTACTTGTTTCTGTCATTACTTTAAAATTTGAAATTTTAATTATTTTAGCTGAATGTTCTGGAGAGTTCAAGCGTTTTTTTCACGGGTAACAAAAAATCTAAAAAAACCAGGAGCATCCCATGCTCCTGGTTCATGATTATTTCGTTAAGATAATTGGTCCTTCTTTTGTGACCACAACGGTATGTTCACATTGTGCGACATGGCTTTTATTTGGTGTAACAAACGTCCACCCGTCGCTCATTTCTCTAACTTCGTCATCTCCGCTTGAGATAAACGGTTCGAAGGCTACTACCATTCCTTCTTTTAACAGCTGTTTATCCCATGGATCAAAATAGTTCAAAATATGGTCCGGTTTCTCGTGAAGGGAGCGGCCGACACCGTGGCCAGTCAGATTCATGATTACGTTGAATCCGTTGTTTCTTGCCACTTTATGAACCGTTTTGCCGACAAGGCTCAGCTTGCCGCCCGGCTTTAACTTTTTCAGACCTTCGTCGAATGCTTCCTGTGCCACATCACATAATTTTTGCAGCTTTTCATCTTCTCCAACGACAAATGATAGGCCAGTATCAGCAAAATAGCCATCTTTTGATCCTGAAACATCAATGTTTACCAGATCGCCTTCTTTTATTATGCGGCTTCCGGGAATGCCATGGGCTACCTCTTCGTTCACGCTTATGCATGTAAAGCCTGGAAAATCGTATTCTCCTTTAGGGCCGGAAATTGCTCCGTGCTTTTCAAACAGCTCTCCGGCTAAATCATCAAGCTCTTTGGTTGTGACATCCGGCTTGGTTTTTTCAATCATCGCATCGCGAATTTCCGCGACAATTTTGCCAATTTCCTTCAGTTTTGCTAATTCTTCTTCATTTTTTACAATCATACAGAATCCTGCCTTTTCTTTAGTTGTTATTTCTCTATTATAATCTAAATGTGACGCGCTTAATAAGAATTCGCATTTTCTCTAAATAAAAACCTTAAAATCAACAGTAATGTAATCAGCCCTATTGAAGAAAACAGCAGGACTTCAATCAGGTGTCCATCCCCTTTTTCTTTAGCATGGCTTGGTATTCTTCCTTTTTCAGCCATTATCCTTCTGTAATAATCCTCATGCCCCGATACAATCCTGCCATCCCGAACCTCAGCCATTCCATTGGGACCGGCGACGGGTACTAGAAAACGGGCTTCCTTTGTTTTTTCCAAAAATAACAGGAACTTGCCGCCCTCCTGCTGAAATTCCTCTGCCCATCCAGTATCGTTTCTGTCAATGCCTGCCGTAATGTTTTCTGCCGCTTCCCCTTTATAAACCTTTTCAACATGAAACTGGCTTCCATAAAATATACTCTTGCCTGATTTTAGTTTACTATTGAAATTATATGTTCCCAGCACAATGACTTGTGCACGGGATTCGACCTCTTCGGGATTTATTTCCACCCATTTTGTTGCCAATGTCTGCAAACCTGGCAGTATGAGCAGCAACAGTAATAAAAACACCTTTTTCATTGGCTTCTTCCTTTCAATCAAATGTTTGATTGAATTTCTTCTATCATTGGCCATAATGATGTCCAGTTCTTCTTTGTAACTCGCTGCAGGTATACTTCAAATAACTTTCTATCTTCAGCAAACAAAGGAGTGGGGTTTATTTTAAAAGAAAGCAGGTCCTCTATCCCCCAAGGAGCCGTTAGTATGATATTGTATTTGTCATCAAGTTTTAGCCCGAGTGCAGTAGCTGTTTCAGGAAATTTCGAGATCGCATCCACTGATGAAGTATATGGGGGTAGGTCATTAAGCAGATGCATTCTTGCCTCATTTTTAACAGACCAGGGCACTTGGGGCAGAAGGGATTTAAGCTTGGACTCGAGTACTTTTTCCGTTTCTTCTCTAAGGTCATTCTTATTAAAATAGACGACATCCACATCCGGCAAATGGGTTCTATTCCTGAATCCATGAAGAGTATCCCATACTTTTGCCCTCACAAAGCCGGCACATACCCACCAGTCAGGGAGGTTTAATGACTTTGCGGCTAAAAGGATATCCATCATCCATTTGTCCTCTTTTACCAGCTTCACGATATCTTCTTCTGTTTTAATCTGCATATTCCCTCTCCATCTCCCGAATCGAATGCAGTACCCGCCTGTAATAGTAATCCTCATGCGGAACAAAGTCGTCTTTGCACACTTTTATAGAAGATGTGACTCTTTCATCGCGTTCAATCTGAAATCCCTCTGCCTGGATATGATCTCTTCCTTCAAACCAGAGCTCATGGAAGTCTTCCAGATCAATCCGGTAGATTCCCGTTACTTCCTCCTGCTGCGGCTTGAACTCCTCCAGAGTATGGCCGCTGGGATATAGAAATACATTCGCCAGTTCTTTGTCGATAAAATTTTCTTTCTCTGCCATATAATCGATGACGCCCAATGGCACCAAATCCGTAAAATCAACTTGAATCCCCAGTTCTTCCTCCACTTCCCTCAGCCCGTCCATGACTGATTCATGGCTCATAAGATGGCCTGCAGCGGTTATGTCCAGTAATCCCGGGTAATCCTTTTTGTCCTTGCTGCGGTATTGAAAATAAATATATTCCTTTTCTTCTTGTCTATCGATGAACCAGCAGTGAAAGGTTTCATGCCAGAGTCCTTTTATGTGTACCTCTTCTCGGGAAGCAACACCAATCTGATTCCGATTTTCATCAAATATATTCAGCATTTCTGTCTCCAATTACATGTCCTCCTTGATCATATATCGATTAAGCAGTTCAACCGGATCTATATGAAATAAATCCCGATACCTTGTGATTTTTTCCTGTTCTGCGTAATGCCTTACCATTTTAAAAGCAAAAGAATAGCCTGAAAATATGGGGATGCCCATTTCCTTATCACCAAAACAGATTTTACTTTTTAACACATCGTCTTCTGTATGCAGATTCTGCCTGGCAATTTCCAAATAGCGATGCTCGGCTTCCTCAGTGAAGCTTTCCTTCCACCACCGCTTATCCCTATAAAGCGAAAGACTGAAATACTCAGCGCACCCCTCCATTTTATACCAGTCAGCGAGAGTAAAGGTTTCTAGTGTAAGATTGTAGATCGGATTTTCAGGGCAAGCATGATGGAGCTCATGGGCAAGCATATATTTTAAAAAGTCGGGGTCCGGCTGCGGCGGAATGGCAAGGAAAATAGTATCTGGACCTATAGTGTAGCCATTTGTCCACAGGGATTGATCTATATTCTGAAACCACGGGAAAGGCAGAGAAGGCACAATTGTTATAGACAGGCTTTTAAAGTGAAGCTGCCTCATAGCTGCCTTACACGTTTCATCGGCGATGGCTGCGATCTCCTCGGGATTCCAGCTGTACTCAGGGAGCCTCTCTGCTGACAAGGCTTCAAATTTAAAAAGCTGAAACTTTTTCGCCAGCTGCTCCCAGTTTTGCATCCACGATTTCCTGCCGATCAGGGGGCTGAACTCCGCTTGAAGGTAACGGTTCATATCCAGGCGGTTTTCCAGGAGGCGGGCTGGTGTGATTTGGTTCAGCGTGAATCCCATGAATAATCTCTCCTTTTCCGGAACTAATTTCAATAAACTTTCGACAGACTGCTTTGAAAAGCCTTTGCTTTTTTTGAAAAATTCAAACAGGCTATTTTTCATTTACTCTTTAATCTATTAAAATAATGATAAAAGACTTTCTTAAAGGGGCTTACTAATGCTGGAACTGCTGATTACGATGCTGGAGAGGCTTGGGATCATTGTCACTATTGCACTGATTCTGACAAGGTTCCGCTTTTTCAGAGAGATGATTTATGGCGAAAGATTAAAAAGGCAGCAGGAGTATAAAGCCATTCTTTTTTTCGGATTCTTTGGCATCATTGGAACCTATTCCGGCCTGGCTTTTAATACAGACACTCTGCAGTTTAACCGCTGGGCATCCGAGCTTGCTTCAGATGAAGCCATTGCCAATTCCAGGGTGATTGGGGTCGTGCTCGCCGGATTGCTTGGCGGCCCTAAAGTAGGAATTGGTGCGGGTATTATCGCAGGATTCCACCGATTTACACTTGGCGGCTTTACCGGGATTGCCTGCGGCCTTGCATCCATAGTAGCCGGGCTGCTTGCCGGCTTTTTCCGCCGAAAGAACGAACATGTAAAGCTGTCATCAGCCTTCTTCATTGGTGCTGCGGCAGAAGCCGTGCAAATGCTGATTATCCTTGGAATATCACGGCCCATGGAAAAAGCGGTGGCGCTTGTTGAAATGATTGGGATTCCCATGATTATAGCAAATGGACTTGGCAGCGCATTATTCCTCCTGATCATAAAAAATGTCATTAACGAAGAAGAAAAAGCAGGTGCTTTTCATGCACAGAAAACGCTGCGTATTGCAGATCAGACCCTTGCTCACCTTCGGGAAGGGATTAATCATAAATCCGCACTGGCTGTCTGCCAGATCTTACATAAGGAACTTCAAATGAAAGCAGTGGCGATCACCAATCACGCTGAAATCCTGGCCCATGTCGGCCTTGGAAATGACCACCACCGTTCCGGAAGCCCGATTCAGACCCGGATCACACGTGATGTCATTGAGCACGGTGAAATTATGGCTGCAAATGACCGGACCATTCACTGCCGGCAGGATAACTGTCCACTTGGTGCTGCCATTGTCGCTCCTTTAAAGCTGCGGGGTGAAACCATTGGAACGCTAAAGTTTTACTTCACTTCGGAAAAAGAAATGACCAATCTCGTGATGGAGCTGATCTCCGGACTAAGTGTACTGCTCAGCAATCAGCTCGAAATCGCTGAGGCTGATAAAGCCTACCAGCTGGCAAAGGAAGCTGAAATTAAAGCGCTGCAGGCGCAAATATCACCGCATTTTTTATTTAATTCATTAAATACGATCATTTCCCTTGTGAGGATTGAGCCTGCTCAGGCACGGAAATTGCTTGTATCGCTCTCACACTTTCTGCGGCAGAACCTGACCGCTACAACAGTCAGCTGTACGACCCTTGAACAGGAGCTCAGACATGTAAAGGCCTATTTGTCCATAGAGGAAACCCGGTTTGTGGATCGGCTAGAGGTCCTATATGACATTGAGGAAGAGGCCCTTTTGGAGAGAATTCCGCCGCTCACTCTGCAGCCGATTGTGGAAAACGCCGTAAAGCATGGGATTAAAGACAAAGAACAGGACTGTCTCATTAAAATCGAAATCATGAAACGGGATGGAGTAACGATAGTTAAAGTCGAGGACAATGGACAGGGTATGAGCAAAGAGCGAGCTGACCAAATTGGGAAAGAAACCCTTACGTCAAAATCGGGGTCCGGACTTGCACTCTATAATATTAACCGCCGGCTGACGATGATGTTTGGTGAAAAGGCTTCCCTTCAAATTGCCAGCACGCCTGGCGTCGGCACTGTCATACAATTCGCCATTCCACAAACGGAGGAAAAAACTGATGGACAAAACGATTCGGGCCTTAATTGCTGATGACGAACGCTACAGCAGAGATGAATTAAAGCATTTACTGGAGAAATTCCCTGCCATTCAGGTTGTCGGCGAGGCTGAATCAGGTGAAGCAGCGGTAATGAAAGCCATACAGCTTCAGCCGGATGTGGTTTTCCTGGATGTGGAGATGCCCAAAATGAACGGCATGGAAGCGGCCAAATCTCTGCACGAACTGAAAAAGGTGCCGCTTATCATCTTTGCAACAGCCTACCCGCAGTTTGCTGCTGAAGCCTTCCGCTATGAAGCCACCGATTATTTACTGAAGCCCTACGATGAAGAACAGCTCGAGCAGACGATCAGGCGTGTGGAAAAATTGATTAGCCGAAAAAAGGATCATGACATTGGCAAGCCTGCCGGCAAACTGGCAGTTGAAGAAGATGGGGAAATTTTATACCTGGAGCCAAAAGATATCCTCTATATCGGCCGGGACGAAAAAGTATCCAGAATCATTACCAAAACCGGAGAGCACGAAACCAAAATCCCGCTAAAGGACTTGGAGAGCAGGCTATTGCCATTTTCTTTTTTCAGGATTCATAAAAGTTACTTGGTAAACCTGGACTATGTAACCAGACTGACTCCCTGGTTTAACGGTGCCTATCAGCTTGAGATGGAAGGCCGGGAAGAACTCTTGTCTGTGAGCAGGAACTATGTAAAAGCACTGCGGGTGCGATTGGAATTGTGATAAAAGCACCGGAAACGGTGCTTTTTCCTATGTGCGGGACTTCAGTTGTTCTTATTTTAGGCTCACTACATATCGCCTCAGGTCCGCCACTGCAAATAAAGGAAATTTTCAAATCATTCGTACCCTTCTCTGCATCTTAATCCTCCTCTATTGCCTTTTAATCTTCATTTATTACATGTTGGACACAAATTGTTCAAATCTTCTCGTTATTTTATATAATTTATGTAAACGCATTCATAAAGGGGGATATATATGATTACTTTTTTAACCTGTATTGCACTTTTAATTGTAGGTTATTTTACGTACGGCAAGTTTGTTGAAAAAGTCTTCGGTGTGAAGCAGGAACGTACGACGCCTGCCTATACACATGCTGACGGTGTAGATTACATCGCTATGAGCACACCAAAGAACTCTTTAATACAGCTATTGAATATTGCGGGGACTGGTCCGATTTTCGGCCCGATTATGGGAGCGCTTTACGGACCTGTCGCTTTTATCTGGATCGTGGTCGGCTGTATTTTTGCCGGTGCTGTTCATGATTATTTAACAGGAATGATTTCCATCCGCAACCGAGGCGCCCATTTGCCTGAGCTTGCGAGTAAATTCCTCGGCAAAGTCATGAAGCATGTTGTGAACGCTTTCGCTGTTCTTCTGCTTCTTTTAGTTGGAACAGTCTTTGTTACTACTCCTGCTGACCTTCTTTATGTGGTGATGGATCAAAAAATCTCATTAACGCTAATTATTGCTGCAATTTTCATCTATTATATTTTAGCGACATTACTGCCAGTTGATAAAATCATCGGCCGCCTGTACCCTTACTTTGGCGCCTTACTTTTAATCAGTGCCCTTGGTGTGGGGATAGGCTTAGTTGCAACCGGTGCTGAAATTCCGGAGATTTCTTTGCAGAATTTCCACCCGGCTAACGCACCGATATTCCCATTGCTGTTTTTCACAATCACGTGCGGTGCTCTTTCAGGATTCCATGCGACACAGACACCGATTATCTCCCGTACAACTCAGAACGAGAACCAGGGACGTAAAATTTTCTATGGCATGATGATTGCAGAAGGTGTTATTGCGATGATCTGGGCTGCTGCTGCCATGAGTTTATTTGATGGCTACAATGGATTAAGTGATTTCCTTGCCAACGGAGGCCCTGGTGCCGTGGTAAGTGAAGCTTCTACCCTAATGCTTGGTGCAATAGGCGGAACGCTTGCCATTCTTGGTGTTGTGGTCCTTCCAATTACATCTGGTGATACAGCATTCCGAAGTGCCCGAATGATCATTGCTGACTATATCAATTTCGCACAGAAGAAAATTTCAAGCCGTTTATGGATTGCGATTCCATTGTTTGCTGTTTCCTTGGCACTTACGCAAATCGACTTTAACATTCTATGGAGATACTTCAGCTGGGCTAACCAATCAACTGCAGTGATTGCACTGTTTGTCGGTGCCATGTACTTGTATATCGCGAAGAAAAATTACTGGATCTCGCTTATACCTGGAACATTCATGCTGCTGATGGTCTTAACGTATATCTTAAATGCACCTATCGGCTTCGGATTATCCTGGACTGCTGCCTGGATTGGCGGCGCGATCGGTACAATTGCTCTTGTAGTCCTCTTCTTCTCCGCTGCTAAAAAAGCGCGGGCGAATAACCTGCCGCTTGAAGTAGATATTTCCGGCTGGAAGAGATCTGCATAATGGCCTGCTGCTCCCCCAATTACCGGGAAACAGTAAAGGAGGAAGAGAAGAAAATAAACGCGAAAGGTGAGGAGTCTCTCTCTCTTACTTCCAAATTGATTTTAACTGCAGTTATGTTATCAGGAGCAGGATTCTTCTTCTATTTAACTTAGTAATCTTGCAAAAGTGCACGTACATGCGTGCACTTTTCCATTTACCAAAGGAGGCACTATAGTATGAAAATATTAATTGTCGGAGCCGGCGCTATTGGCGGTTATTTTGGCGGAAGACTTCTGGAAAAAGGCGAGGATGTTACGTTTTTGGTGAGGGAGAAAAGAAAGCAGGAGCTTGAGAAATATGGACTGCTCGCTGAAAGTGTCCATGGAAAGATGGAGTTCTCTTCGGCGAAAATCATTCAGGCAGGAGAAAGTGCTGATGCATTCGATGTCATCCTGCTCTCCACAAAAGCTTATCATCTTGAAGGAGCCATCAGGGATATCCGCCCATACACAGGCAGCAAAACCTTGATTCTTCCACTCTTAAATGGAATTGCCCATATGGATCAGCTAATAGCTGCTTTTGGAGAAGAAAATGTTCTGGGCGGACTTTGCTTTATTGAAACCACTCTTGGTGAAAATGGCAAAGTGATTCACACCAGCCCAGTCCATGACTTGGTTTTCGGGGAGCGTTCCGGTGAAAAAACAGAGCGAATTCTGAAGCTTCAAGAAACTTTTTCAGGTACAAAAGCAAACTTCCGCCTCTCTGAAAATATTGAACAGGAGATGTGGCATAAGTACCTGTTTATCTCCACACTTTCCGGTGTCACCTCCCTGTTCCGTTCCCCAATCGGGCCGATTCGCGAGCAGTCATTCGGATTGAATTCAATTAAAGAGGTTTTGAAAGAGGCATCCGCCATTATGAGAGGCTTAGGTGCTCCGCTCGCTGATGGGATTGAAGAAGCCCAGGTGAAGAAAGTACATGAAATGGGCTTTGAAATGAAATCCTCCCTGCAGCGGGATATGGAAAAAGGGCAGGCTATTGAAGCAGATCATTTCTTCGGATACTTGCTGGAAAAGGCTGAACTGCTAAATTTAGATGCTCCTGTTCTTGGAGCGATTTATGGGAACCTGCAAATTTATGAGAAGAATAGTCTTTAATAACAAAAATCCGAGCAGGCCACCCTGCTCGGATTTTTTAATCTATTATTTTTTGCTGCTGTTCGTGTTATAGAAGAATTTTGCTGTGATGGATCCATCGGCATTTTCTTTAATGTTTGTTACATGGATTCCGGAGTCAGCCGGTGTAGAGCCGTATCCTTTCCAGAAGTAGTAAGAGCCTGTGTGGACCTTTCCTGAAACAGGGGTGATTTTGCTGCCTGTCTTGAAGAAGTCACCTGCATCACCGCGGTTTTTATTTTTCTCCAGGTCATACTTGCCATCAGCCTGCAGAACAGATAAGCCATAGTGTGTTACCACTGTTCCGTCACTAGCTGTTTCAGATTGGTTGTACTGGAAGCGTTTGTTCATCCAGTTCTCCACATTGTTTGGACGGAAGCCGGCTGTCTGGTACAGGTTAATGATGTTCTCATCTACATGCCACGCCACTAAGCCTTTAGCATCTTCCCCCTGGCGGATAAATCCTTTGTTAAATCCATCGTGCTGAACGTTTTCAAACAGGAAGTATTCAGTGCCGTTTGAGCCTGGCACTTCCATTTTGATAATTCCGTTGTCATCATCCGCTTTGCTGATTGGCGGCAGAGTGATTTCCTTCACGCCATCCTCTGGTTTTACTTCAATAGGCTTTACCCATCCTAAGAAGATCTTAGAAAATGGATCAAAGTGAGCTGGTGAATTTCCGCCATATTCAGGTTTATCCGGATAGCGCAGCCATGAACCGCCTGCCATCATCGAGTAGTTTCCTGCCCCTTCTGAGCTATAGACCGTATCATAGAAGTCAGGCAACCCCAGGGCATGTCCAAATTCATGAGCATAAACCCCTGTTTGTGCCGGAAACGGACCCGTTTTGGCTTCTTCTTTGTAAGTATTTGTAGCAGCATCAAATCCGGCAACATTACCGCCGATGCCTGGCTGGATATTGTAGTTGTTGACTACTACCCCATCATATGTCATATCTTCAGCAACTGTTTGGTCAATCCACGCACCTTGGGACATACCAGCATGAACATCTGCAGGTTTGCCAGTTTCATAGTATTTTCCGTAATACAGAGCACTTAAAAGGCTCCACTTATGAGACCAGAACTGTGCAGGATCACGGCTGAATTCAGCTCCTGTACCTTCATGAATGACGAAAATATTAGGCACTTCCCCATTTTCGGCATACTTTGAAAAATCAACCTGATCGTCTGCAGCTTTCAGCAAGTCGCGAATAAATTCCCCTGTATGGGCATCACCATTCACGTTTCCATTTACATATGTTCCGTTTTCAGCAAACTTTCCTTCCTGATCTAAGTAATAAGATGCACCTTTTGGCATTTGTACCCAGACAAACTCGGTGTTCTCTTTGCGGATCAGGTTCGTTTTTCCATAACTGGATTCCTTATAAGCGTTTTGCATCGTGCGATCCTTTGGAACATCTGGTCCATCATATTGCTTGAACTGTTCAAGTTCGTATGGGTTATACTCAGTGCCAAAAATTAAATCCTCATAATATTTAGCCGGGACTTGTCCGGGCATATCGCCAACAGGCTCATCGCCATCCGGATACTTTGCAAGAAGAACCAGAACTGGAATATCCCCTGTTGCTTCTTTATATGCAACGTGATTGTCGCCAGGCTTCTGAAACTTTGCACCTGCCTTGGCCGCTTTCTCAGCAGGATCCACTTTTGATAGATCCATACCCAATTCCTTCGCTTTTGCAGCAAGTTCCGGCGATGCACCAACATGATGCGCAAGACTGATTTGATACTTGCTTTCCTGCTTAACCTGAGTATTTGCCGGTCCGGCTCCTGCAAAAACGGCACTTCCTGCTAGAACAAGAGATAATGCTGAAGTTGATAGGACTTTTAACAATGGACTCACTCCCTATAATCTATTTCTGCAATCTAAATATATAAAATATTCAGTATTTTCGGAATGAGTTGAAAGTATTATTTGGCAGGGAATTTAGTGATCCAAAAGACTTATTTTTCAGAAAAGTTACAGGTGAAAAGATTATATTCTCAGAGAAATTTCCTTTAATAGGTTAATGATTTATAATAGAGGGATATGTAAATAAAGGAGATTCTAATATGACTAATATAGAAGATAATACACCTAAGAAAATAAGTCTTAAAGAAGCAATGAAACAGCAGCTTATGAATAAAAAACAGGGTCAGACAGGCGGAACGTTCAATAATGCTCCCGTTAAATCCACGAAAGCATTGAAAAGCCAGCAGACAAAGAAGACCAATAATCAGCGGAAACGGACTGGTGTGTAATGGATGGCCAGAATCGCGCTGCAATTGCGCCAGGATTAAAAGTGAAAATCGTTCTAAAAAAAGATCAGCGGACAGGTGCGCTGACCGAAGGAATCGTGAAAGACATTTTAACGAAGTCCCCTTCCCATCCGCATGGCATTAAAGTAAGGCTTGTGGACGGGCAGGTTGGCCGTGTCAAACAAATCCTGCGCCCATAAGGAGCCGTCTTTAAAATAGATAACTCACGGAGGAGACTATTGGTTACACTGATTAAACCTTTACTGGTAAATATTACGATCCTATTCTCATTTGCGTTTAACGGAAACTTGTTTTTCCCATATCAGACAAAGGCCCCTCTTACCTTTAAGCAAAGGTTGATATATGGACTGCTTGGATCATTCGGAGCACTTCTGTGTATGTTTTACCCCATTGAAACATTGGGGGAAACCCATTTTGACCTGCGAATGGTCGCAATCATGATTGTGACGCTGTATACCGGATGGCTGCCGGGATCCATTGTGATGCTGAGTACTGTCATTACTCGCTATGTAATAGGCGGCCAGTTTACTTTTATTGGAATTTTGGTTTCCATTTTAGCTTTTGTGGTTTCCATTTCATTAAGAAGAGTGTTTCTTAATTCAAATCACCGGGTGATTACGGGGTCACTTATTGTATTTTTTTATTTTTATCTGTATATAGCGATCATTGAGACAGCAATCATGTTTCTGGACACCTATTTTTATCTGATCTACTATGCAGCATTTTACCTGACATTTATTGCTCTCATACTGATAATTGAGAGTTTATTCAGAACCAATAAACAGATAAGTGAAATGGTGTATATGGATAAGCTGACAATGGTCGGCCAGCTGGCAGCTTCGATTGCCCATGAAATTAGAAATCCCTTATCCACTGTGAGGGGCTTCATTCAATATTTGAGCCAGGATACGGCAGATGAGAACTTTAAGAAGTTCTCCCCTTTGATAATTGAAGAACTGGATCGCACAAACATCATCATTACCAACTATCTTAAAGTGTCAAAGCCTGAACAGTCCCATCTGGCCAATGTCCCCCTGCATGACGTGATTCAGGATTGTGTCCTGCTCATGAGGCCGCTTGCCTCTTATTCAAATGTGGAGATTGAGTACGGGAATAAAGAGCCCTTGTATGTGAAAGGTGATGAAGATCACCTAAAACAGGCCATCATGAATGTGATCAAGAATGGAATTGAATCGGTTCAGGAAAAAGGAAAGATCTCGATTGTTATTTCAGCAGATTATTTTCTTAAAACGGTTAAAATATCGATTGCGGATAATGGCCGGGGCATGACATCCGAGCAATTAGAAAATATCGGTTTGCCTTTTTATACAACGAAAACAAAGGGCACAGGCCTCGGGAGCATGGTTACGAACAAAATTATTCGTGAAATGAAGGGAACAATTGAGTATGATAGCGAAATCGGCAAGGGGACAACAGTAAACATCACACTGCCTTTGCTCAACTGCGAATAAGAAAAAGAGTGCTTGAGTGCACTCTTTTTCTGTGTGGATGTTTATCCGAGCTTGCCCTGGGCTGCTGGCTGATATTTTCTCATCGGGCCTTTGGCCAGAACATCACGCATATAGAAGTCACCGGCCGGATTTGTTTTTTTCAGCAATTCCAAGAGGTATGTAATATCATCCATGGCCCGGTGTGTCTGGCTTTCCGCGATCCGGTGGGATTGAAGAAGCGTCAGCAGTTTGCTGTCAGAAAAACCGTATTCTTTCCATGGAACACTTCTCATGGTGCAATACCATTTTAATTCATTGATGTCCTCCGGATACATCCGGTACAAAAAGCTGCGGTCAAAGGATGCATTATGAGCGAAGACCGAATCAGCGCGGAAGAAATATTTTTTTATTTTGATATCATCAAAGCTCTTTCCTCTGACAGCTTCATAAGGAATCCCATGGACTCTGAATGCACGGCTGTAATTGTTTTTGGCAGATTGGCTGATGGGCTCCCTCAGGAATGCGGATTTATCCTTTATATCAAGAATCTCCCCTGTGTCGGCACGATATGAAAATAGCTTTAATGCCAATTCGATGATTTCATCGGAATTTGGTCCCAGGCCCGTGGTCTCCACATCCAGCAGCAATCCCATCTTTTCCTGGTTTCTCATGGCCAGCCTCCTCTATTGATTATAAATTAAGCATATATTAGAGGAGTGCTGAATGCCAGTGGAACCGCTTTAGATCTTCTTATCGTTTTTCAGGCGATCCACATAATCGGCATGGTAATTCTGATGCATGTATTCGCGGTTTTTCATCGAATAGAAATAGCCTGTCGCAAGAGACAGAAAGGCGAACAGAAAGCCTATCCCAAATCCGAAGCTATGGTATCCCATAACGATGCTGACAATGGCAATGAGCAATAGCACCACTAATATATAAAATAAGATATTTTTGCTATTCAAGGACGTGCCTCCTCTTATTTGAACTAAAAATCTGTCTTATTATTATACCAAAACCGAAACAAAACGGCGGCATTATCCGTAAAGAATAACAAGGAGGTTTTTGCCATGATTGGTCTTATCATTACACAAATTTCTGTAATTCTGCTATTCCTGCTTCTGGGATGGGCTGTACGATTCAAAAAAGCCTACTGGCTCATTTCCGGTTTCGCCTCGCGGCCGGAGATTGAAAAAGAACAATTAATCAGCAGCGGCTATCCGCAAAAAACCGGCAGCCTGCTCATTGGCACTGCAATCGGGATGCTGGTGCTCCTGCCTTTATCATTTACAGAATTCCGATTCGCAATGGAAGTGCAGTTCGGTTTTATGATAATTGTTTTGCTTGGGGGATTCATCTATTTATCGCGATATGAAGTGCCTGCCAAAAGAAAACGAAGTTATATTATTGCTCTCATCATTTTTATTGTGACAATGGGCCCCCTCATTTACCTGACTGTCTCCAGCCATAAAGGCTATGAAATGGCATTAGCAGAGAATTCATTTAAAATTTCCGGAATGTACGGAGACGAATGGGGTTACCGGGATATTCAGTCTGTTCAATTACTGGAGGAAATGCCTGAGGTCACCTGGAAGCAGAATGGAATCGGCCTCCCTACCCTTTCACAGGGGCATTTTAAAGTGACTGGCTATGGCAGCAGCTTATTATTCATCCAGAAAGGCCATTCGCCGATTCTGTATATTGAACTTAAAGATGAGCAGATTTTTGTGAACAGCAAAAATCCCGCAGAGACCGAGAACTGGTATAAGGTGATGAGGGAAGAAATGGTTAACAATTAAAGTTGCCGGCATAATAGGGTTCGGATTCGGGGGCTTTACTAAAAACACTCTGAAATAACAGTTCCTTTTGACATTTTTATTGATATATAAACTAGAAAACTCGCCCTTTGAATTTGGCGAGTTCTATTGTTATAGAATCCAGTCTTTCTTAAAC
>NZ_JCAXER010000059.1:0-4888 GCF_059758675.1 Cytobacillus sp. GQ23 | reverse complement strand
AACAGAGGCTGAATCATATTCAGCCTCTGTTTTTTAATCTTTTTCATGATCTTTAAACAAATCCATTGCAAAAATAGCAATCCTAGTTAGTTTTTCTAAATCCATATTCTCAATAAAAGCCTTAAGGGGATTACCGTTGCTGGGTGGAATGCTATTTTCTGTAACATTCTGGGCTTGTACCTGTTCCAGCACTTCCAGCAGTCTTTGGTCTTGCTGCTTAAGGACTGTCTTTAGTTCTTCCAATACTTTTTCTTGAGCTTGTATTTGTTCATACAGATCTCTACTTCCATGAGTTTGGTTCATAATAGAATCTCCTTTCGTTATTAATCAAATTCCTAATCATCTTATGTATCTCTGTTTATTTATGTATGGACAAACAAAAAATTGTGCTGAATGAATAAATACTATATTGAAAAGCTAGGTTTAATTTGAGATACGCCATAGAACATGTAGTTTACATATTTATTAAATATCGGGTTATCTATCCAGGGAGGATATAGTTCCAGGGAGAGAAGAAGTGAAAGAATGCATTTATTCAAGAACTCGATATTGAACAAAAGGGGCAGGTTTGTTTAAGAAGGTATTTGTAATCGAATATTGAATAATTTGTTACATATACAAAAAATGAAGTTTATTTAGAGCTGTGTTAATTAACAAAAAGGAGGAATTAAAATGAGCGAACTTAAACTAATTAATCGTTACAAAAACGAACTTCGAAATTATTCATTAGAACAGTTAAGATATATATCGGAAGAAGGGGTTTGGTCTATTGGGCAAATGTATGACCATTTAATCCGTGTTGCCCATGAATATCTAGATAATATGGAAAAGTGTGCCGTCTTGAATAAAGAACAACCCTTCGGGAAAACAGAGTTTGGTGAACATTTATTTAAAATTGGAGGGTTTCCGCCAATTAAAATAAAATTACCGGATGAACTGAATGCTCCACCTAATAATTCAGACAGCAAGGAGGATCTTATCAGCAGAATGGATCAATTAATTCTAAGGCTGAGCCAATGGGAATCGAAAGTGGATAATATAAACCCAAATTTTAAAGTCAAGCATGGAGGGTTCGGCTGGTTGAATACAAGGGAATGGTATGATTTGGCTGGCATGCATTTTCGTCATCACTTACGCCAAAAGGGTGAGTTAGAACAAAGGCTTCCAAAGTAATTGGTGTGTAAGTTGAGGGTGCGATTGCTTGATAATCATGTTTTTTTATTCAATTAAAGGGTGCTTTACTTTATGATCCAGCTGCCATTTCAGGGGCTTTTCTTATTTCTTAAAGGGGCAGGTTATTGTAGAGGCTTACCAGCACATTGAAAGTGGGCGTACAAAGGGGAAAGATTGTTCTAAGACTCACATATGATATATACATAATAGATAAATTGATGGGGTGAATTCCATTTAAATAATCAGTGTATTTTAATGGTTTGTGAAAAGGTACTTAAATTAATGGGTGCGTTTATCCTGGAAGGGATTAACCGCCCTCTTAGTTGAAGAAGAAATCCAGTGTAAAGCAGGTAATATTAATCCTTTTCTTGAAATATGGGAGATTGAATTATGTATAGGAGGAACAAAAGATGGAGGCGTTAATTGAGGAGTACAGTCGAGGATTTATGATGTTGAGGGAATCCATAAGTAAGTTATCTGAGGAAGAGATTAGGTACAATCCAGGAAAGGATAAATGGAGTATACATCAGATAATTATTCATATAACAGATTCTGAATTGGTGGCTACACATAGAATGAAAAAGGTTTTGTCAGAGCCTGAACCACTTTTACCAGCACCTGACCAAGATGCTTGGGCGAGCTCATTGGTTTATGAACAATTAGATCGCGAGGAATACCTTCTACTATTTAAAATGCTTCGTTCCAGTATGCTTCCTATTCTTCAGAATTTGACAACTGAACAACTTCAGAGAATTGCAGTGTATCCAGATGGTTTGCGATTGACATTCAAAGATTTGTTGGAATTCCGAGTCGACCATATACGTGGACATCTTGACCAAATTGAAAGAGTTAAAAAGATTTTTAAGGAAAAACATAAATGAAATATTTTGCTTCTTCCACTAACGGGTGCTTTGATCCAATGAAGGATTAAGGCATTTTTTTGTTGAACCCCTATTGAACAAAAGGGGCAGGTTAGTTTACAAGAAGTATGATATTATGGAATAAATTAACTTTTTTCATGAATGGTAATTTTTTGGAAGAACATAAAAGATAGTATTTGCACTTAGTGATGTAGTACCGTTTTTTTAGTTTGCTTTGTTCGTGACGCTCTTTTTCTGTGTTTATGTTTATATAGTTTCGATAATCTCAACTTCACGAAAAGAAAAAACGCACAAAACAACAACTATTTTTCTCGTTAATGGAGTACAAAACAGGAATAGATTCTGGTACTTACATCTAAGTCCTTCTAATAATGGTAGTTTTTAAATATGAGGTGTCAGTTTGATAAATAGAAATCAGCGGATTATTTTATATATTTTTATTGCATTATTTTTGGGTATTTCATGGATTGGAATTTATAAAGAAATTGGGAATGAAATGAGAAACAGTTATGCATTTTATACGATTATAGTTCCATGTGTTTCCATTCTTACAGGATTATTTACACTATTTATCGGGAGACGAATAAATTATTCGGTATCAATAAGTTGGGTAGTCATGACATTGGCGAATATTTTTTTGATTTTCATTGGAATGATAAGGTATATAAGTGATTTGAGCTATGACACGTTTTTTCTTTTCTGGATTTTAGGTAGTTGGGTTTTACTTACTTTAATTGGAATTGTCTGTTTTCTAGGAGAAAATAAGGAATACTTAATGCGGAACATATACATTACAACATGCATAGGTTTCATCAGTTTTTATTCACTCTCTTATTTAGATGAAAGACTAAGAGGATTAAGTTATATTTATTTTCTAGAAAATATATCAGGTGTTACTATGTTCATTTTCATCTCTTATGGAAAAGTTGTCTTTTTTGCTCTACTAATTATTATAGTTCTTTTTGATGTATATAAAGATGATTTATTAAAAGTTGATTAATCATTGGCTTTGAGGGGTGAGAAAAATCAATGGGACACGGTAATCAAAAGCAAGGTAAAGTTCAAAGCATATATAGAAAGATAAAAAATCAAAATACAGAAAAGAGCGATGATAATAAATTCGGGGCATTTGGAGTAGTAATTGTTATTATATGGATTATTCTACTTTCTTTAAATGCAATCTTTGATATATAGATCTACTAAATTCTTAAAAGGAAAAGAGCTATGAAAATAAGTCCTGGATGCAATTAAAGCCCCTCTCGGATGAGTAGGGCTTTTGATTTCTTATAAAACTAACGGCAATTTTATACAATAAGGATTTTTGGATAAATGATATAATAATACCCAAATAGAATTGAATAGGTCTCAGTTACGACGGCAGTAGTTGATATCCATTATGGAAGGACATATAAAAATATGGATAAGAAGATAAAAAAGTTAATGGTAGTAAATAGTTCCTTTTATATAAATAATTTTATTGTAATCATTCTTTCAAATATCTCTGGAATGGAAGATATCGCAGCGATTTGGTTTTTTACACCATTCGTGTTAATCTTATTTACCACTTCTTTGGTTGAAAGTTCAAGGGGAAAACAGTTTAACCAACTTAAAAAATTGTCTATCCTAGATTTTGCATTAAGGTGCATAATAGTAGTTGTTAATTTCCTGGCTATTAGTGGAATCGTTGAGCTTCCTTTTCATTATCTTATTGTCTTAGGAATCATTTTTATGACTTTGAATGTTTATTTGGAGTGGAAAATACATAAACAAATACATCTTCATTATTTACAAAATAATAAAGATGAAGGGTTGCTAACAAAAAAGGATTTAGATGATTTGTGTGAAGACTATGCTGCTGAGCAATCAATTCTACATAATAAATCCCCTAATGAAAAAGAGGAAATTAAAAGCATCTATCGTTCAGTCTTCTTTGTAGGTTACTCGTATGTATTGATCTTTTTATTAATTGGCATAGGAACCTTTGCCTTCAACTTTTTTGGTGAGAAAAATACAATAATACTCTTTATCATCGCCTTTCTATTATTAGGTATATATTTTTACTTAACGAATAAAAAATTTACTTTGTTTTTAACAGATCGTAATCAACGGAAAAAAATAAGTTTAAGAGATAACATAACCTTTATCATTGGACTATCCATTATCTATATTTTGCAGGGGTATATTCATATAGGGACAGGAACCTTTAATTTCTTAGGTATCTTTGTTGCGATAATATTCTTTATTCCCACTATAAAAACAAACCAGTTGATAAGAGATAAGTTTTATAAAATTAACAGCAAATATCTTAATAGATAGTTTTCCTTTATTTTAAAAGCCTACCATTATATTTACCTTCCCTAACAATCACATATTTGACCCAGTTGGAAGCTGGGTCTTTTTGTGTTCAGCGTTCCCGGCAAGCTGTTATAACAAGTAAATTTTGGAGGAGGGGTTGTAGTAGAGGAGATTTTTGAATGATTTTGCAGGAGCTATATACGACCTTTTTAAATTTATTATTGAATCCTTAAGTTATATATTTGCAGGTAGATAATTGTTGGAGTTCAAATGTATCTGTTTGTTTGGATATTCGGTATGTATAAGTAATTATATATTTAAGTACGAGGCCGAGTATATATAGATCGCTTTTTCTTATTCGACTAACGGGACAGTTTAGCTTAATAAAATTGAAACATATAAAGGTACTTATCCGTAAACAATTTCTAAAGGGGAATTGTAATGAGTGCAATATTAACAATGATTGGCGATATTTTTGCTGCTATTGCAGGTTCATTAATGAAGAATAAAAGAGAGAAAAAGTAATTTAACTAGGAGTG
>NZ_JCAXER010000058.1:0-5108 GCF_059758675.1 Cytobacillus sp. GQ23 | reverse complement strand
AGGAGGGGCTCCCTCCTCTTTATATTTGCTGTATTTTCATATAAAGCTCATTTTTTTCTTCTTCAGTAAGAAGATTTTCCGCCATAGGAAAAAGAACGTTTTCTTCTTTAGAAAAATGCTGTGTCAGAGTGTGGTATGCCTTTTTAATTTGCCTGGTTTGTTCGGCCATTTCTTTTTCTGTCAAATGCTCTTTTCCTTCAGCGGCTCTTAAGAAAGAATTAATACAGCTTTTAGCCTGATCATGCTCATACTCCATGACAGCTATAGGGCCTGTTCCTTTTCCCAAATACCGTTCCATTATGCGGAATAGTACGCCTTCCTCCCTTTCTGAATGAGGATCAAGCTGACTGCAGAAACTCTGTACATTTTCAGTTAATTTCTCAAACAGAGCTCTGTCCGGAGATTCCTCCATTTTAATGGTGATATTAAGCAGCTCTTCAAGCATTGCCAAAAGAGGAGGATGCTCCTCTTTAAGCTGTTTCAGTCCTTTGCTAAGAATGACTGGACCATTGCTCATCATGGAGCTCATACAGCCTTCCATCCTTAAATCCCTCCTATCTGTTATAGGTTTAGTATAAAAAATAGCAGGTTTGATTGTTGTGATGCCTATCACTTTGAACATCCTTAAAAATTTTCAAAAAATTAAAATAATTGTGTGCAATATTCTCTTTTTTTGCCATATAATAAAGGTAAGTTATCTTTATAACGGCGCAGCTAAACCCTGTAAATTGTTAGGAGGGATAAAAAATGCATCTGCCAGCCTATTATGAGTTTTATCAAAAATGCCTTATTCCGGCGAAAACAGCTGACTCACTCCTTTCCAATGGGCAAACACATTGGCTAATCGCCATGGAAGGACAGCTTAAAGAACAGGAAAAAGAGTTCTATTGCTGGAAAGTAACCATTTATCCATCTAATTCAGAAGGAAGCTTTTCATGGAATGAAGTACTATATTCTTCATCCCTTCATGAATGCATCCATAAAGCTTTTGAACATGCCAGAGAAATTGAAGCCAATGTCAAAGACTCCAAGTTCAGTTTTTTAAATAATCAAGAAAAAATCAGCTAACCTCAAAAAGTTATTTCTCCTTCGCTCCATCTTTTTTTACCCTCGCATGTGAAATAACATACATATAGGTAAATACTACGTATAATTTAAACCCAATAAAAAACCTTATCCCATAATGAAATAAAAAAAGAGCCTAGATAAACTAAGCTCTCCAGATTATAGGGGGTCAACTATAGTAGTTCGACCAATTTCAGTTTAACAAATTCTGTCTGAAAAGTTAAGTTACTAAAGCACTATTACTAAAAAGCATTAACGCGTCAGTTTAGAAAATCACTTTAGAATTCATAGTTTTTATATATCTTGTTAACAGTTTATTAATATTTCAAATTTATAATGTACATGTACCGAAAGATAAAGCCTTTTTCATCCCCCCTTTTCAAAACCGGCCAATTTGTTGGCCGGTTTTTTGTATGGTTCTGCGGGCTGAATTATGCTAGCCTGAATACTATCCCATGACCTCCTTTAGGATATTCCCATTTAATGTTCTGATACGGACATCCTATTCTGCAGCTTCCGCATTCATGACACCCTTCGTAGCCTACCTGCATTCTTAATCCTTCCCATTTGTAGACCTCAGCCGGGCAGAAGATGGTGCATATTTTATCAGGGCATTTTGTCATACAGATATCATGATCCAATACGGTAAGATGTGATTTTGTATCTGCCTTAAAACGAACCAAATATTGCTTTTCTTCGATCGTTTTTGTTGACATTATTTCACCGCCTTCCATGCTCTGTACATATCTTGAAGCACACGAATAGTCCCTCGTTCACTGGTGAAACTCTTCATTATTTCTTTTTGCTTATCTTTCTTCGGAATTCCATCAACAGTGAAGAATTTGTTCGCTGCCCTGTTCAGCATCGGAACATATTCCTTAAAATATTGCGGATAGTTCTCAAACGTGTGAGTTGCATCTTTATATTTTTCCAGATCCTTAATAATAAAACTTTGATACAGTTTCTCCCTGTATTGATTCAAACTGGTTTCACTAAAATCTCCCCGCTCTCTAGCGGCAATGATCGTTTCAGCAGCCATTGTTCCGGAAGCCATGGCCATATTAGAACCTTCACGATGAATGGCATTTACAAGCTGTGCCGCATCACCAACTAGAAGCACTCCATTTCCGGCCACTTTTGGCACCGAGTGGTAGCCCCCTTCCGGAATAAGATGAGCCAGATATTCAGCGGATTCTCCTCCTTCTATTAAAGGTCTAACCATAGGGTGTGTTTTTAAATAATCCAGCAGGTCATAAGGTTTAAGCTTTGCCTTAATCATGCTTGAAAGAGTCGTGCCCACGCCAATATTGATACTATCTTTATTGGTGTAGATGAAAGCTGTTCCGAGATTGCCTTTAGTGGAGTCTCCGAAGATTTCTATCGTGCAGCCCTGGTTGTCTTCCAGGTTAAAACGATCATTAATCTTATCTTTAGAAAGATTAATAACTTCCATAACTGTCAGCGCCACTTCATCAGGCCGGAATTCTTTATGGTAGCCAAGCTGTTTTGCCAGCAGTGAATTCACGCCATCTGCCAAAACCACTACATCTGCATATATATCTCCATCCGGACGGTCAGTTCTTACACCAACCACTTTCCCATTCTCAGTCAAACATTCAAGTACAACGGTTTCATTTATTAATAGAACCCCCTGCTCTACCCCTTTCTTAGCAAACCATTGGTCAAATCGCGCCCGCAGAACCGTAAAATTATTATATGGTTCCTTTCCCCACTCAAGACCTTTGTAGCCAAAACTCACTGCGGATTCTTTATCCATCATCCAGAAACGCTGTTCTATGACAGGCCGTTCGAGTGGGGCTTCTTTCCAAAACTCCGGGATGATTTCCTCCATTTGCTTACGGTATAGTACTCCGCCCATTACATTTTTGCTGCCTGGATATTCTCCTCTTTCTATTTGCAGGACTTTCAGTCCGTTTTTAGCGCAGGTGTAAGCACAGGAAGTTCCTGCAGGCCCTGCACCGACCACAATAACATCAAACTTTTCAGACATAGCTCATTTCACCTCCTCTTTCGCTGGCTTCCTTGAACTTTTCAATAAGTTTCGGAACAATATCAAGTGCATCACCTACGATACCGTAAGTGGCTACATCGAAAATAGGTGCTTCAGGATCTTTGTTAATCGCAATAATAAGCTCTGAATTCTTCATGCCTACAACATGCTGAATGGCACCTGAAATCCCAATAGCAAAATAGATCTTTGGAGTAATGGTTTCTCCGGTCTGTCCAACCTGCTGTTCATGCGGAAGCCATCCCGCCTCAACAACATCCCTTGTTCCCCCTACGGTTGCTCCGATGGCGTCAGCCAGCTCATGGATCATCTGAAAGTTTTGGATATCGCCCATCCCTTTCCCGCCTGCAACGACAACATGGGCTTCAGCTAAATTCACTTTTTTTGTGACATCCTTCACAATTTCAATCACCTTTGTGCGCATGTCATCTTCTCTCAATGTAATCGATTCTTCTATAATCTCACCCTGCCTATTTGGATCAGGCTCCATTGCTTTCATAACCTTAGGGCGGACAGTAGCCATCTGAGGCCGGTGTTTTTTGCAGAGGATGGTTGCCATAATGTTTCCTCCAAATGCCGGCCGGCTTGCTTCCAGAAGTCTCTTTTCCACCTCGACATCCAGCATGGTTGTATCCGCTGTCAATCCAGTACTTAGGTCTGTGGCAACTGCACTGGCTAAATCTTTCCCATTGGAGGTGGCCCCATATAGAAATATTTCAGGCTTATATTTTTCAGCTAGCTTGATAACAGCCTTCATATAAGATTCTGTCCGGTAATCTTTCATTACTTCGTGGTCAATTACATAGACCAGATCAGCACCATATGTGATGACCTCCCGGCTTAAAGACTTTATTCCATACCCAAGCAGCACCCCGGAAAGAGGTACCTCAAGCTTATCAGCCAGCTTTCTGCCTGCTCCGAGCAATTCAAGGGAAACCTCTTCAATTTTCCCATCATTTTGTTCTATGAATACCCATACTCCACGGTACTCATCCATCATGTTAATCCCCCCTGTTTATTACAGCTATTTGCCTGCAAACAGCTCTTTTTTATCATTAAGAAGCTCCATCAGCTGCTGTATCTGTTCATCTGAATTTCCTTCAAGCCTTTTTCCGCCTTCTGGCTTTGGAGGAGTAAACATTTTACCCACTATCGTAGGAGATCCCTTCAGCCCAAGCTGGGTCCGATCCACACCTTCAAGATCATTTACAGACCAGACCACCGGCTCATATCTGGCGGCTTTTATCATATTTGGCATAGGGGAATATTCTATGCTGTTAATCTCTTTTTCAACTGTCAGCAGGCAAGGGATTTGAGCTTGGATTAATTCATATCCATCAGTGATCTTCCTTTTTATTAAAACCGTTTTTTCACTTTCGTTAACTTCCGCTATCTCGATCACATTGGTGACTGGAGGGATATCCAGCCGCCTTGCGATTCCTGGTCCAACCTGGCCGGTATCTCCATCAATAGCATGCTTTCCGCATAGAATTAAATCGACAGGCATATCTTTTGAAATACGTTCTAATGCTTTAGACAGGGCATAGCTGGTAGCCAATGTATCGGCACCGGCAAATGCACGGTCAGAAATCAAATATCCCCTATCCGCCCCAATTTCGATACTTTTCTTAATAACCGCTACAGCCTGTGGTGGCCCCATGGATAAGACCGATATGGTGCCTTTTCCAATTGTCTTTGTAATTCTCACAGCTTCCTGAACTGCATGGGCGTCATAAGGATTTAATATGGCAGGAGCACTGCGCCGGTCCAAGGTATTGGTTTTGGGGTTGATTTTAATGATTTTTGTATCAGGCACTTGCTTGACACACACAACTATGTGCATTTTCTTCTTTCCCTCCTCTTACTTAAAGCTTGTATGAGTATTGAAAACTTTAAGTGAAAAAAAAGCTTTGTATTACGATATATGATTCTCTATACAGGCATAGTACTTCTTTAATGAATTAATATGTTTATTACTAGAATGGCAGAAGATTGCAAAAAAAAGAACCCTCCA
>NZ_JCAXER010000057.1:0-6589 GCF_059758675.1 Cytobacillus sp. GQ23 | reverse complement strand
ATGTTGTTTCATGATTTTTAGAATAGAAAAACCTAATTGGTGATTTATCGAGGAAGATATAGGTGCTGCTCTACTTAATGCTTTTCTATCTAAACGAAATCTGTTCAATGCAAATAATTAAACTGGAGCACAGCTTTAATAATACTTTACCTCAAAATAATCTTAATCTTTTTTCTCCGAATTGCCCGGATATGTTATTTAAAACAAAAGTTTATAAGCCTGCAATCCAAAATAAATTCCAAAACCAATCAAGGAAATTCCAGATAGTATTGATATTAGAGCGAGAATTTTTCCCGTTAAAAATCTTCTAAAGCTGCTTGCGACTGCTGCCATTGTAATATCCCAGAGAAGAAGACCGGTAAAAATTGCTCCGCTGTATAAAATAACATGGGCCTTGTCATACTCAGCAGCTGTTTTTGCAAGAATTGAGCCATAGATGCCGAGCCAATACAGTATAGTTAGAGGATTTGACAATGACATGAGAAAGCCTGACATGAAGGATTTAACTTTAGATTCATTTTTAGTCCTGACGCTTGATACTACTTTGCCGGAGCTTATTAAAGTTTCTACACCCGTATAAATCAGGATAAAAAACCCAAAGCACCATAAAAAAGCTTTCATAAATGGAATCTCCAGAAAATGTACAACACCTAAATATACTGCCGCCATGTAAATTGCATCTGCTGTCATAGCTCCCAGCCCGACAAGCCAGGCATGGAAAAAACCATTCTTTATCCCTTTATCCAATTGGGCAGCATTAATGGGACCAATTGGCGCTGCAAGCGATAGACCCAAGAAAACATAGCCTAGAAAAATGCTCATATATGTACAGCTCCTAACTGCCAAAACCTGTTTGTACAAAGTGTATTCAGAGTATTGGAAGGATAGGACAACTATTTAATCCTGAATAAGCAGCAACTGCCTATTCCAGAGTTTTGTTTCAGAAAAAGACCCGGGTTCGGACTCTAACCCGCACTCTCCCGCATTTTTGTGTCCGAAGTATGTGTCCTCGGTTCGGACACATACTTAAAAATCATAAAAAAAATTTGACTGCTTCACACGTTTTAACAAACTAAGCATAAATTTCTCGTCCATGCAAAAAATAAACTGAAAAAAACCTGAGGAGAGTGTTCTTATGGATGCAAAACGAGTGAAGCAAATTCTTTCATCATCAGCAGAAATCGAGGTAAAATACAATGGTACGTCTGTGTGGATCGACAAGCTGAATGAGGATGGAAGAACAGCTACGGTACATTTGCGCGGTCCGCTTGAAGAAAGATCTGAAGTGGACATTACAGAATTAACGGAATTCTAAAATGACTGCAGGCCGCCAGCATTGGCGGCTTTTCATCTATATATCCTGACTGGATTCATTTTCTGTTCGTTCATTTAAGTACTTATTTTCAGCAGCAGCAAAGTTTACAGACTGCAGGCTAATTTCTTTTTCGATTCCATACAAATCTTTGCCAGTGTCTTCTGTATTTTCATGCCTTCTATCCACATCAGCGGCCTCCTTTTTATTGTGTTTCCGTTAGTATAAACAGAGCTTTTCAATAACATGAAAGGCAAATTATACTTAAAAATCCGGAATTTATCCCATTTTGAATTTCAGAACTTTACATAGGGTACCGGGGTATAATATAATAAACTCAAAGGAGGCTGATCAAATGGCTTTTGATTTGGAAAACGAAGACTTATCTGCTGACAGCTGCTGTTCGATTGAATCAGAGAGAAAAAGTCATCATTCAGAAAAAGTTAAGAAGAATTTGACGACCCGATTAAATCGAATTGAAGGGCAAATACGCGGAATAAAGGGACTTATTGATAGAGACGTGTATTGTGACGATATAATAACGCAAATTTCTGCAACTCAGTCTGCTTTGAATAGCGTAGCAAAGCTATTGCTGGAAGGCCATTTGAAAAGCTGTGTGGTCGAAAGAATCCATGAAGGCGATCAAGAAGTGCTTGATGAATTTTTAGTCACAA
The DNA here is from genome assembly GCF_059758675.1 of Cytobacillus sp. GQ23. NCBI lineage: Bacteria > Bacillati > Bacillota > Bacilli > Caryophanales > Bacillaceae > Cytobacillus > Cytobacillus sp. GQ23. The sequence goes on along the minus strand of NZ_JCAXER010000057.1, from coordinate 4,603 downwards.
TTCAAAAGTTAATGAAAAAATAATAGGGGGTTACATTAATATGGATAGCGTAACTTTGAAAGTAAGCGGAATGTCATGCGGACATTGTGTAAAAGCAGTAGAAGGAAGTGTCGGCAAATTAACCGGTGTGGATAAGGTAGCAGTGGACCTTGAGAATGGCAAGGTGCAGGTTCAATTTGACTCATCTTCAGTATCAATTGAACAAATCAAAGAAACGATTGACGATCAAGGTTATGATGTAGAGTAATCTAATCGGGCAGGAACGTGTGAATAAAATACACGTTCTCTTTTTTTACAAATAAGAAATTTGCCTAATTTATTTTGATTGACATATAGGGTAGTGGGGTATAGTATATAAATGTAAGGTAACTTCGTAAATAAAGGAGTGGGAGTTATGGGTGATGCGGCCCTTAAGGAGGTTCACCTTCCGATATCGGGAATGACATGTGCAGCCTGCTCTTCTCGAATCGAGAAGGGGCTAAATAAGCTGGATGGTGTCCAGGAAGCAAGTGTCAATCTCGCATTGGAAAAAGCAGCCATAAAATATAATCCGGAAGTAACTTCTGTTGCCGCTTTTGAGGAAAAAATTGAGGATCTTGGTTATGCAGTAGTAACGGAGAAAGCAGAGTTTGAATTGCTGGGGATGACCTGTGCAGCCTGTTCAGGAAGAATTGAAAAAGTCCTTAATAAACTTCCTGGTGTTAAACATGCAGTGGTTAATTTGGCTCTCGAAACGGGGACTGTTGAATACAATCCTGAGCAAGTTTCTGTACAGGATATGATAAAAAAAGTGGAGAATTTGGGATATCAGGCGAAAGTAAAAACGGATAATGACCAGGATATCGAAGGTTATAGGGAAAAAGAGATTGAAAAGCAAAAAGGCAAGTTCATTTTCTCGTTAATTCTTTCTATCCCTTTATTTTGGTCTATGGTGGGACATTTTGAGTTTACCTCATTTATTTACGTTCCAGAAATGTTTATGAATCCGTGGGTCCAGCTGGCGCTTGCAGCTCCAGTGCAATTCTTCATAGGAAAGCAATTTTATGCCGGAGCGTATAAGGCATTAAAAAATAAAAGCGCCAATATGGATGTGCTGGTTGCCCTGGGTACATCTGCCGCTTTTTTCTATAGTTTATATCAATCATTTTTATCAATTGGGGGCAATGGACATATAGCGGAGCTTTATTATGAAACAAGTGCTATCCTCATAACATTAATCATTTTAGGCAAGCTGTTTGAAGCGAGGGCTAAGGGGCGTTCCTCTGAAGCAATCAAAAAGCTTATGGGTCTTCAGGCAAAAACAGCTACTGTCTTAAGGGAAGGTGAAGAAATTGAAGTTCCCCTTGATGAAGTTATTGCCGGGGAGATCATTTATGTAAAACCGGGTGAAAAAATTCCGGTCGATGGTGAAATTATCGAGGGACAGTCAGCATTGGATGAATCAATGCTGACGGGTGAAAGCGTGCCAGTTGATAAAACGGCAGGCGACACAGTAATTGGATCCACCTTAAATAAAAATGGATTTCTGAAAATTAAAGCCACTAAAGTTGGCAAAGATACAGCACTATCACAGATTATTAAAGTGGTTGAAGAAGCGCAGGGTTCCAAAGCACCCATACAGCGAATGGCAGACAAAATCTCTGGTATATTCGTTCCCATTGTGGTGACTATAGCAGCTGTTACCTTTCTGGTGTGGTATATATGGGTAAGTCCAGGGAATTTTGCTGAAGCACTCGAAAAATTGATTGCCGTCCTGGTGATTGCATGTCCATGTGCCCTGGGTCTGGCCACGCCAACTTCTATAATGGCAGGGTCTGGCCGGGCAGCGGAATATGGGGTTCTTTTTAAAGGCGGGGAGCACCTGGAGCTTACACATGAAATCACAACAGTCGTCCTTGATAAAACTGGAACCGTAACACATGGCAAACCGGTTTTAACAGATGTGGTTACAAGTGGCCAAGTTGAAGAAAGAACATTTCTCCAGCTGGCAGGATCTGCTGAGAGACAGTCCGAGCATCCATTGGCCGAAGCGATTGTGAGTGGAATAAAAGATAAAGGAATCACTCTATTTAATCCGGAGGAGTTTGAGGCTATTCCCGGTTATGGCATTAAAGCAAAAGTGGAAGGAAAATACCTCCTTATCGGTACAAGTAGATTAATGGATAAATACGATATAAATGTCCAATCAGCTAAACTCGAGATGGAAAATCTTGAGCGAAATGGAAAAACGGCAATGCTTGTTGCGATAGATGGCAAATATGCAGGTATCGTTGCAGTTGCGGATACAATAAAAGAAACTTCCAGAAGTGCAATCACCCGCTTAAAACAATTGGGGATCGAAGTCATTATGATCACAGGGGATAACAAGCGTACGGCTCAGGCAATTGCTGAGGAAGTGGGGATAGACTCTGCAATTGCGGAGGTTTTACCTGAAGGCAAGGCAGAAGAGGTTAAAAAACTTCAAAATCAGGGAAGAAAAGTTGCCATGGTCGGCGATGGCATAAACGATGCCCCTGCACTTGCTGTTGCTGATATTGGAATGGCAATTGGCACTGGTACAGACGTTGCGATGGAAGCAGCCGATATTACTCTTATGCGAGGAGATTTAAATAGTATTGCAGATGCCATCCTAATGAGTAAAAAAACCATAAGGAATATCAAACAAAATCTATTCTGGGCATTTGCATACAATACGCTTGGCATCCCGATAGCTGCATTAGGGTTCCTTGCACCCTGGCTTGCCGGCGCAGCAATGGCTTTCAGCTCCGTATCTGTCGTTTTAAACGCACTTCGATTACAAAGAGTGAAAATCAAATAAATAAAACATTTAAAACCATTGGATTTAGCCCAATGGAATCAACAATAGGATTCACCTTCTTTTAAAACCATCAACTCCATCACTAATTTTGCTAAAATTTTTGGATATTGATGATTAACCGAGTATCCATTCAGGTGCTCGGTTCTTTATATTATAGATTAAATATAAGGATTTTAAGATTTTAAGGCATCTTAACCGAAACTACTCTATAAAGAGACCATATAATCCCCTTTTCCTTCATAGCCATCTATTTTCTAAATATTTTTTCTTAGCTTATTCTGAAAAACTTCTTCTAAAATTTATATGTAGACTACAAAGAGTGATGATGTGAAAAGTTCGAATATGCTATTATATTGGTATCAATCAAAAAAGGCATTTTCATTAGAAGAGTAAATTTACTCTGCCTTAATTTGGCCAGTGCTTACAATTACGGGGAGTCTATTGATAAAGGAAGTCGATTATACAAATGCATAAAATCGGGGTAGTCGGTCTAAAAACATCTATAGAAGCAATCATAGAACTTGCAGAAGAATATAAAACTGAGCTGGAATTCATCTCTTTTTCCTATGAAGAAACCGAAGAGGTAGAGAAAATTGTTAGAGAACATAATTCTCATGTACATGCTTGGCTTTTTTCTGGTCCACTTCCCTATGAAATTGCAAAAAAAACCCTAGATACGGATAAAATCATGGTTCATGTTCCTGCAACGGAATCAGGCTTTTATAGATATTATTTAGAGATGATCTATGAGCAAGGAAAAATTATTGAGCAGCTTAGTATTGATACGATGCTCTTAAATAATATTAGTGAGGAAGCGACGTCACAAATAAATTTAAAAATCCCAAAGGTTTATACGAAAGAGTATGATTTAAATGTTGATACGAATGAATTATTAAATTTTCATTTAGATTTATGGAAAAGGGGAAAGACAGAAGGCGCTTTAACTTGTTTTCCGTCAGTGTGTGAAGCTTTACGAGAAAAAGGAATTCCAGCCTATAAGATGTCGAGTAGTAAGATGGAAATACGGCAAACGCTTCGGATACTTTCTGAAAAAGTAAGGTCTTCCTACTTTAAAGGTACACAAATCGGAATTGAAATCATTGAAGTTGAATATTTTAACAGAGTGGCAGAGGAGATGAAAACTCCTTATCATTTACAGTACTTAGAGCTCCGGCTAAAAGAAATGTTGATTCAACTTTGTGAAAAACTAAATGGTTCTTTATCAGAAAAAGGAAACGGCAGATATATGATTATTAGTTCACGCGGTGCCATTCAGAGGGAAATTATGACGCTCGAAAATACCGTTCAAAAGTTGGCTTTTGAAGCGGATACTACTGTTGCCGTTGGAATTGGCTTTGGCGAGACTGCCTTTTCGGCAGAAATCAATGCTTTTCGGGCTATTCAACATTCAAAGGCAACGAAAAAACGAAAAATTGTAATTGTTCAAGATAATGGAAATATTGTTGAATCTCCAGGCAAACAAAAAGAACTACAATATGACAGCCGTACACATAATGAAACGCTTCTCAAAAAGTTAAAAAAAGGAACAATCAGCGTAAAAACATATAAAAAGATATTGGCTCTCATTAAAAGAATGGGATGGCAAGAGTTTACAACAAAGGATTTAGCGACACATCTCGAGATGACAGAGCGTAATGTACGGCGTATAGTTGCTTATATGTGCGAAGTTGATTTGGCACAATGTGTTGGTGAAGAGGCTAACGCCACCCGTGGAAGGCCAAGTAAAATTTATAGATTATTATAAGCACCCATAATTGGGTGCTT
>NZ_JCAXER010000056.1:0-7224 GCF_059758675.1 Cytobacillus sp. GQ23 | reverse complement strand
GTTTAGTTGAACAAAAAAAGCCGCCTTATAATTCTTTTATATACCAAGCGTCCATAGCATTATGCTCTGAACCATCTAGTGGTCTTTCAAGTTGCTGGAAACCTAATTTGATGTAAAGGAGATTAGCTGCCTGGAGTTTCTTCAATGTCTCTAAGTAACAGTGTGTATAGTGTTCCTTGGCGAAGTCGAGTGCTGCTTTCATCAGCTCCTTGGACAGACCTATACCTTGAGCTTCGGGTGTAATGTATAGCTTTTGCAACTCGCAAACCCCCGTCTTCTGTCCAAATGCTGCAATACCTACACCGCCTACCACTTCATCTTGTTCATTCACTGCAACCCAATACTTAGCATTTGATTGTTGCTTGTAAAATTGTGCTAGACTGCTCAGTTGGGGATCAAAATATGCTGTTCCTGGAATATTTAAGTTAAATGATTCCAATGAGCGTTTTATAATTTGCTCCATTGTTTGATTGTCCTTTTCTTCAATTTCACGTATTTGCAATGTTTCATCCCCCACATCTAAATAATTTATGTATCCTAATATTATTTTTCTAATAATTCCATACTACTAGCTCTATGTTCAAGTAAACTGCCCCTTTAGGATAATAAGAAAAGACCATCAATTTGACAGCCTTGTTCTACTATTACAATCGTGAGTTGAACAAACAAGTAAATCTATTTACTATAATAATCATCCTTTGTGATTCCATAGATTACAGTATCTTCATAGACACCTCTGTATAAGCAACTTTGTTTAAAAGTACCTTCATATTTAAGTCCTAATTTTTCCATTACTTTTGAAGAAGCAGTGTTTTTTGTAAAAGCATCAGCAAAGATTCGATTTAGTCCTAAATCTTCAAATCCAAATTTTATTATTTCCTCACCTGCTTCCGTGCAATAACCTTTATTCCTGTAAGATTTCCCAAGCCAATAACCAAGTTCTCCTTTATTGTGTTTTTTATTTATAAAAATATATATACAGCCAATAAAATGGTCTTGTTCATTAAATATAGCAAAATGGAAACTGACCTTACTAACCATAGAGCTTTTAATTTTAGAAATCCAGTCTTCAGCAAATTTATCTGGTAAAGGATATGGAATAATCGTTGTTGTTTGTGCTATCTCACCATCTTCTAATAATTTTTGAACTTTGGGAGCATCTTCTAATATAAAATTGCGGATGCTTAATCTCTCTGTACGGAATGAAGGATTCATCTTTTTAACTCCTTTTCTAACAGTTAAATCAACAACAAAAAAGTTATCAATTAATAAGACTTCATAACTCTATTTTAAGGACATATTCACAGCTTCAATAGCATGTATGTAAGTTGTGTCAAATAGAGGCACATCAGAATCCTCCGGCTTTACCAATAATCCAATTTCTGTACAAGCTAGTATAATCCCTTTAGCACCAGATTCGATTAAACCATGGATAACTTTTTTATAATAATCCCTTGATTCTTGACGCATCTTACCCAGACATATTTCTTCGTATATAACCTTGTTTACAATCTCTCTTTCATTGTCATTTGGCACCAAAACTTGTATACCGCTAATCTCCAAGCGTGATTTATAAAAATCTTGCACCACAGATAATTCCTTTCTCTTTAATTTGGGTTGCTGTTGCTTCTGCAATATGCAGCAGGGGGACTTTAATTTTCGACTGGATGTCACCTATAACTTTGTGCATCGTATTAGTACAAATGACAATAAAATCAGCTCCCCCCTTTTCCAAAGAATGAGCAGCATTACCTAACACTTCGCCGGCCTTTTCCCAGGCACCCTCTGATTGATAACGTTCAATTTCATGAAAATCCACACTATATAGAAGACATTTCGCTGAATGTAATCCCCCTAATCTTCTTTTGACTTCTTCGTTGATCATCCGATAATATTCAGCAGAAGATTCCCAACTCATTCCGCCAATAAGACCGATAACCTTCATTTTATCCTCTCCATTAACCTTTAATTATCTTCAGGATAATGTTCGATTCACCTGCAAATAATTCCTTTTTAATTCAACAAAATGGTCCGATTGCTGTTGCCCCTTTAGGTCTATAAAGCATCTAAATTGAGTTAGTAACCGAGGTCCAGGCAGATAAAGTTGGTTCAATAATTCTAAAGCGGCCTATATCAGGTGGAATAACTAACCCACTGGCTGTGATTAAATGATGATTTCACTAATTCTGCCTATTTTTTCAACTTGAAATTTATACTACTGCCTGTTCAGGTGGAATAAAATGAATCCTTCTATTTGGACAAAACACCCTATATAACCAGGTATTTTATGACCTTCCTCTTATATACAGAATAAATATAGATTGATATATTCTAATTATTCCGAAAAACGAAAGGAGTCACAAATGGAAAAGTGGCATAACAAATTTATAGTTTACTTTACTGCTCTAGTAATGGCTTTCGGGTTGTACGCAGCTCCAGCAGGTGCTGTTTCTAATTCAGCGAGCCCCGTCGCTGAAAGAGTTTTATCTGTTGAGATTGAGGAAGCGACAATATTTGAATTGCAGCAATCGATGCAGAGGGGGAAGCTAACCTCTGAGGAATTGGTTCATTTCTACCTCAGCCGAATTGAGGAGTACGATGACAGCATGAACTCCATCATTACGGTTGACGAAAATGTATTAGAAGAAGCGAAACAACTAGATAAAGAGCGTAAAGAGGGAAAAGTTCGCGGTCCCTTGCATGGAATCCCGGTAATATTAAAAGACAACTATGATACATACGATATGCAAACTACTGCAGGATCCCTGTCACTTGAAGGGTCCATCCCTCTAAATGATGCCTATCAAACAAAAAGATTAAGAGATCAAGGTGCAATCATCTTAGGAAAAGCGAACCTGCATGAGTTTGCTTTCGGATTCCAAACCATTAGCTCCCTTGGCGGGCAAACCTATAACCCATATGATTTAACTAGATACCCGGGTGGTTCAAGCGGTGGTACGGCAGCAGCTGTTGCTTCCAACTTTGCCGCTGTCGGATTAGGGACAGACACTGGCGGGTCCATCCGAATCCCTTCGTCCTTCAATAACCTTGTTGGACTTCGCCCTACTATGGGACTTGCCAGCCGCGATGGAATCATTCCACTTGCACTATCACAGGATGTCGGCGGGCCGATGGGACGTACGGTTGAAGATGTGGCTGTCGTGCTGGACGCAATTGCTGGCTATGACCCAGCAGATCCAGTTACTGAAGCCAGCATCGGAAAAGTTCCAAAAACCTATACTCATTATCTTAAGAAAAATGGATTAAAGAAAGCTCGGATAGGCGTTATTCGCGACCTGTTTGGGAATGATCCTGAAGTCAATAAAGTGATGGATCAAGTGATTGCGGACATGGAAGCGCTTGGAGCAGAAGTGTTCGAGGTATCGGTTCCCAGTCTTAGTCAAATTCTTTCTTATCCAAGCTTAAGCGGATACGAATTTAAATTTCAGTTAAATGATTACTTGGCTAGCCTTGGGCCGGATGCACCTGTAAGAACGTTATCAGATATTATCGAAAGCGGGAAATTCCATCCAAGCTTGGAAAGCGGGTTAAAATCCCGAAATGAAAGAGAATCATTGGAAAATGATGAGGAATACCAGGACATTATTGCCAATCGTCCTAAAATAGCAAGGGAAAGCTTAATGGAAACGTTTAATGAACATGACCTGGATGCACTGCTCTATCCAACTTCGAGTGCTTTACCGGCACAGGTGGGAAAAAGCCAAGGTGCCGGGAATGCCAATCGCTTAAGCCCTTATTCAGGATTCCCTGCAATCTCGGTTCCTGCTGGCTTCAGTGACAACGGTCTTCCAGTCGGTCTCGAGCTGCTGGGAAAAGAATTCGACGAGCCAACATTGATTAAACTAGCCTATGCCTATCAAGAAGGAACTAACCATCGCAAAGCGCCTGAACTTAAATAGGAGCCTCTTAGACAAGAGGTTCCTCCTAATATCTTTATAATTATTGGGAAAATAAAAAGTGTACAATTTCTTCAATACTAAAGAAGAATCACTTTTTCCTTGACATAAGAAGAAGGATTGCTGGAACGATCCCCTTCTTTAAACATTAGCACCTGTTGAATAAGGAAAAGGTGATTATCGAAGTAAAGGCTGCCTGACTCAGTAGCTGACTTTGAGAATAGCACCCTTAGTTTAAGTACAGCCACACAAACTAAGCTTGCAAAAGAAAAAAAAGATGCCACAGACCTTCTGTCTTCAGATTAAGCATCCTTTTGTTTTATCGACGGAATACTCTTATCAATTTAAATCACCTTGCACATATAACGAAACTATTTAATGATTCATTGTCATTTGAGGTGTTCATCAGTTCATAGTAGCTGTTGACCATTGATTGTATCATGGGGGGAGCATGAACGAACTCTTCACGAATGCTATTCGCATAGCTTTTCTCCCACTTTGCGTCCTGCAAATACATAGCATTTACTGTACATTGCTTTTCGATATGAAAACCTGCCTCTTTAAGCAACTCTTGAATTTGTATTTTATGAAACAAGTTCTGTATATTTCCGTTATTGTTTACGAAGTTAGAGTATAAGGCAAGAATGGAAACTGCACAAAAATGGGAACGCTGGGTTATGCGGGTAAAGTCAAGATCCCATTCAGCAAAGCATATACGTTTAGCAATTCTTCGCAACTTCATAAAATAACGGAGTAGATCATCAGGTCTTTTAAAGTACCAAGAGCTGTGGGATAGCACTGCTATATCAAATACTTCGCTAGAGTCAAATCTGTCAAAATCCATTTCAAAATGAAACGTGATGCGTTCTCCCAATGCAGACTTCTTGATCAAGTCTGTTGCCTGTCCAAGCGTCAAAGGGGATCCGTAATGACGGCTGGCAATATCAATTCCAATAACCTTTCCATCTTTTCCAGCTGCATCAGCTAATGCTGCCGTTGTATCACCTTGGCCACAGCCGATTTCTATTATCCTCATACCTTCATTTATCCCAAATGCCTTCACTAAATCTAATCGATGCTGTAACTGGACTTGTTGAATTTCATCTTCTTCAAATAGCTTGTACGTGGTTAAAAATGCTTTTACTGATTCACTTAATCTGATTGATTTCAATGTCCTGCCTCCTGATTTCCAGTAATCTTCAAGGCTATCTTAATACTACAATCCTTTACTTAAAAAGATTTTCCTTCTTCAACTGCCCCGTTGGTCCCATATAGAACTCCTGTAAATAAAAAAAGCACGTAATCCTTGTCGGTTAACGCACCCTCAGCATAATGACCTTATTAGTAATATTTAAGTATGTTAGGAGTACCTATCCCTATATTGTTTACTGATTTAAGGTTAACAATCCTTTTTTACAGGAATCACAAGTATCCAAAATTTGTGTATTAGTTTAAAAATCCAATAAAAAAAGAAAAAATTAAAAACCAAGCCGAATGATTCCAGTGAAATCAGCGAACCTCCCCGATAAACTAAAGCATCAGCAGGAAAACCAAAATAATAATACCCAAAGTCATTATCCAGCCGATATCCAAGGTCAAGAATTATGGGAATTATGATAAGGGAAATAAAGCTTAAAATAGTTAACTTTACTTTTTGTGAATTCATTTTCTTAATGTTCAATAAAACTGCTATTATTAACGCATTGAACAGAAATCCCATTAGCAAAGCTAGGGCATCGGACATCGAACCCACTCCTTGTTAACTCAAAGTGATTGTTTCTTAATTTATTATAACAAATATTTCCAGGTTTTTGTAAATTTTTTATTGAACTATTCTGCCCCGATAGTCGAATAAGAAAAAAGGTTCTGCCGATCCTAACTGGATCTTCAATTCTTGCACCCGTTAGTAGAATATAAGAAAATCAAAAGCATTCTTAATCCTTATGACCATTTTTCTTCATCGTCAATCCATTGATTATTCTTTAAATCAAATGATTTATAATCATCGTGAAAAACAAAATAAGCTGGTAAATTCAATGCATCTCCACCTGCTTTTTTCCAAGATTGACTAAACCAATCAGTAAACGCTTTTTGTTCTAAATGGTCTATCGCTGGATAATTTTTTTCGTAAAAGTTATCGATAAAATCATCCAATTTGTCGTTGTTTAACTGATAATATGTTACATCTGACAATACCTCCACACTACCTGCAAATACAGTTGTGCCATTTCCTTCATAGAAAACTTCGTTGGCTTCTTTATCCATTGAGAACATTCTAATTGATAATTCGAATCTTGTAGGTTCAATGAATACAGAGAAATCTAACAAGTCAATATCAGAAGAGAAATTGTATGAAAGGATTTTTTCTAGATTTATCACCAACAAATCCGATTGTTTCTCAATGTTAGCTTTAATTGAACCAATATATTTATCTACTGAATACATAAGTAAACCTCCAAAAAACGTCTTTTACACTACTTTTTTTATAGTCTTCGAAAATCCCCATTTAAATCGGGGTGGAGCGTTTTAATACACGCCTCCTACCTTTCCCGCTCAACATGCAATGTAACCTAAAATGTATCGACGAAGGACAAGTAGATGAAGGGGAAAAGCCATATTAAAAATTGGTAAAAAAACATTCCCTGCGAAATCTAAAGATGCTGCCAAGAAAGCAACAGTCAATTTTTCTAATGTAACCTTTAAAGCTGGAGGGAAAAATGTTTCAATCAGGCGCATTACTCTAAGATCAAGCTGCCGTCTCAGGTGCTTTAATTACCAGCACTTATAATAAGCAAAACACTAGCTACGGCTCGTAAAATTTCCACAAAAATAATCAAGCGTATAACTCCTTTCTCCCCAAGGCATTCTCTCGTAAACTTGCCCTATTCTGGCATAGAGTTGCAACGCTCTTTATTATTGAGGATCATTATTGAGATAATGCACCCGTTAATTCAAGATGATACTTTTGATGGATACAAATAAAATAAATATAAATACAACTATACTTAACCAACCGTAACCTTTTTGTCCCTTTTGAAACTCTCTTAATCCCATTACCAACATCGTTAAACCTAAAAACAACATCATATATGGTTGAAACTTAAAATCCTCAGTAATCAATCCATACCCTGCTAGTGAAAAAGCTGTTATTGAAAAAATAATTTGCAAAATTTTCAACAATTAGCCCCCTCCTTTAATACAAGTTACCACACATCACCAATTGGTTGTTTAGCTATTCTTCCCCGTTAGTCTAAAAAGGGAGTACTCCAGTAAAAAAGCACCTTAATCTTATACGATTAAAACACTC
>NZ_JCAXER010000055.1:0-7671 GCF_059758675.1 Cytobacillus sp. GQ23 | reverse complement strand
TGGAGACTGCTTTTTTTCTATGTGGGTGTTTTATTTGCGGATAGCACGTTTTTACTTTCGCATAAGAGGATTCTGTGCGCTTAGCCCGATTTCTGTGCGCATACCACTATTTCTATGCTCTTTACCCGGTTTCTCTGCACAAGCCCATCAGCGCCCATAACAAATCTCCTGCACGAACAACCCGATTTCTACCCTTAAACATACTCCTCCAAAAAAAAGCCAGGCACTCAATGCAGCCCGGCTTTTTCTCTTAAGCTTTCAATATATTGATACGCCTGTTCCACTTCTTCATCCGTGTAGCGCTGTTTGCTTTTCAGGGTAAAGACTTTTTCTTTCACTTCTTCTTTTGGCAGGTCATTGAAATAAAGGACCGTTGAGACAAGTTCCAGAAATCTAGCATTCTGGCCATTCATATCGAGCAGGCATTCCTGGAGGCTCGGCATATCGACTGCGTTGATGCCTAAAAATTCCTTGCCCGTTTCAGTGAGGGTATACCGATACTGATAGTAGCCGCCCTTTTTTTCCTTTACTTCGTTTAAGAATCCCATATTACAAAGCTCTTCGACCCTTAATGTCAGTTCTTCCGAATAGGGTCCGTAAAAGTGAAATTGGAATCTTTCCTGAAAGGGAAAGGCGATATTTTTGGCGATATAAATCATTTTCTGCAGCTTTTTCCGTCCCACGATTTCTTCAGAGACTGCTATGGCGTGCATTAGTTTGGCATGATCCTTTAACAAAGCTCTTCATCTCCTACTCCGTTTTTTCCCGTATCTATCTTATTAATCGATTTCGAGCAGCATTTTAATCTGCTTTTTAATGTTTGGCTTTTTGCTGTCATCTGCAATAAAATCAGCTGGGAAGTATAGTTTATGATCCGTTCGGCGTTTCCCTGAAATCGCATCCACGATCTCTGATTCACGGGAAAGCTCGCGGATATCCCCATTTTTCATCAGCAGATGAATCGGCAATCTTTCTTCCTCCTCGCCCGGACGGTAAAAATCATAAGGCAAATCTGATGAAGAATCGACTACCAGGTAATATTCAGGATCCAAGCCTGCCTTTATAAATAAAGCCGACAGCTCTGCCAGCTTCTTGTATTCTTTCGCCGGGTCAAATTCCACGTATTTATATAAATTCCTATCCATAAAGCGGCAGCAGAGATCCTTCAGAATCGGATCCTTTTCTTCCTGCCACATCTGAAAATAATAAAGAATAATAGCTTCATCCAGCTTTATATAATCTTCAAGAGTGATCTCCCCATTGAATAAAGAATAAAAATGGATAGGATCATATTTGAATGTGTAGTTTTGTTCATGCAGATCTTTCGCACGGTGCAGGATTTTCGTCAGGATGACCTCTGCACTGCGGGTCACCGGGTGGAAATACACCTGCCAATACATCTGGTAGCGGCTCATTATGTAATCCTCAACGGCATGCATCCCGCTCTGCTTAATCACGACCTGGTCTTCCCTCGGCCTCATGACTCGCAGGATCCGCTCCATGTCAAAATGGCCATAGCTGACACCGGTAAAATACGCATCTCGCTGCAGATAATCCATCCGGTCCGCATCAATCTGACTGGAAATCAGGCTGACAACCAGCTTATTTTTAGACGTTTTGGCAATCACATCCGCCACTTTCTGCGGAAAATCGGCACTAACCCTTGAAAGCACTTTATGGACCTCGGTGTCTCCGAGAATGATCGCCCTCGTATAATGTTCATGATCAAGATCGAATACTTTTTCAAAAGAGTGCGAGAACGGCCCGTGCCCCAAATCGTGGAGAAGTGCTGCGCATAAAGTCAGAATGCGGTCTTCTTCATCCCATTCCGGCCTCCCCAAAAAGACATCATCGGAAATGCGGCGCACAATCTCGTAAACTCCGAGCGAGTGATTAAAGCGGCTGTGCTCAGCCCCATGGAAGGTCAAATAAGTTGTCCCAAGCTGCTTAATTCTTCTGAGGCGCTGGAACTCTTTCGTCCCGATTAAATCCCAGATGACTCTGTCCCTTACGTGTATGTAACGATGAACGGGATCCTTGAATACTTTTTCCTCATTTAGCTTTTCCGCTGAATATGCCATTCCGTACCCTCCGCTTTTCCTGTGTCCACGCAATCCGAACCTGTTGTTCCCAATTTCTGGCGTATACTTATTATATCCCGATTAAGGTGTCAAATCATCACAAAATTCACTGTTTTTCATGGCTATTCGACAGAAACCGCGATACATCAACTATCCGGCAAAAGAAATATTTTTCGACTTTTCTAAAAACAATATGGCCTCCTAAGTCTATTTACCAATCGGAGGTAACTCCTAAACTCAGGGCAAAAAATAAAATCACCTCAGAACAGGAGTCAGGGTGACTTTTATTTTTTCAGCTTTTTATTAATTTTCTCCATCAATTCCTCTTCCGTCAGTGCGGCAAGGGGACGGTTATTGACGAAAGCAAATGTTTTCTTGCGGCCTGGCCCGCAATAGGACTGGCAGCCGACATCAATTTTTGCCTCTGGATCTATTTCTTTCAATCGCGGTATCAATGTCTTCAAATTTACTGCCTGACAATCGTCGCAAACACGGAATTCGTTTGCCATCTTCGTACAACCCTTTCTGCGGTCAATCTTTTATATAGTCCTGGCGCATTACGCACCAGAGTATCTTCTTCCTTCGTTAAAGCATGTCCGCAGCACGGCCTTCCTATTCAAATAAAGGACTGCCCTGCCCAACTGCTACAGGCTATTTTAAAACTAATCGACCTTCATTGCAAGCTGTAATCATTAACTTGAGTGGTGAATCTTAGTAAACTTCACAAAATGGCCATACGTATCTAGTGAAAAAATTTTTTCAAAAAATCTACTATCCTTTTAATCACCTTTGTATAAAATCTTCCAAGTTTGTCCATCCTTTAACTAAGGCAACAGCAAAAAGTAATGATTAGGGAGTTGAGGTTATATGAAAGTACGTCAGGACGCTTGGACAGAAGAAAACGATTTATTGCTCGCAGAAACCGTTTTGCGGCATGTGAGGGAAGGCAGCACACAGTTAAATGCATTTGAGGAAGTTGGAGACAAGCTGAACCGCACTTCTGCGGCATGCGGATTCCGCTGGAACGCTGTGGTGAGGCATCAATATGAAAAAGCGCTTCAGCTGGCCAAAAAACAGCGCAAGCAAAGACAAAGAATGCTAGGAAAGGAACAGGGCGGCAAAAAGAAACTCTTATACTCTCCGCCAGTTCCAACTATGCAGGAGGTTGAAGCATCGCCAGTTCAAGCAAATGACATTGTACCGCCGTCACCTGCAGAATTTTACGAGGAGCGCACAGAGGATGAAGCATCTGTGCAGACAGAAACGGTCTCATCCTACACCTCTTCAGCACCGGCATACACTGCACCTGCACAGCTGGATATGGATACCGTTATCGCATACTTGCAATCATTGAATCATTCAGGCATTCAGCTTGATATACTAAAGAATGAGAATGAAAGATTGAAGCGTGAAAATGCGGATCTCAGAAGCCAGAATGAAGAGCTTGAGCGCAAAATCGGAAAACTCGAGCAAAATACTGTCACCATTCAGGAAGATTACGAGACACTGATGAAAATCATGAACAGAGCCCGCAATTTTGTTCTTTTTGATGAAGAAGAAAGGCCAGCGTCCAAGTTTAAAATGGATCGCAACGGCAATTTGGAGAGAGTCGCTGAATAGAAATGAAAAAAGCGCCATACTCAGCTGGCGCCTAGGCTTCCCGGCATCGGGAGCAGGAGAAAATGGCAGCAATCCCTTTTAAGGAGGGCCGCAGATCATTTATGACTGTGGCTCTTCTTTTATTTATTCGCTGCCCAATACTTTCTCATTCCGCTCCACTACACGGCGGGAATAGCCCTCAAACAGGCTTGCTTCCTCACTTGTCAGCTGCCCGGCATAAAAGCGGCCGGATTTCTTTTTCAGGGACTGCAGGAAGCGGAGCATCACATCCTGAACCGTCAGCTCAGTCCCCAGCAATTCCGACAGTGAGGCCATGACAGCTGGCTGTATTTCAGGGTATTGAAATTTCGTCTGTTCTTCTTGTTTAGCAAGAGAATAGAATTTGCCAATCAGATCAGCCCGCTCACTTCCAGTGCCATCCACACACAGATAAATCTGGACAGCCACCCCATTGCGGAGGCGCCTTTGCGAAATGCCTGCAAATTTCTGTCCCCCAATGCTTAAATCATAGCTCCCCGGGCAATAGGAGCCAACAATTTCCCGGGCTTCTATTTCTTTATGAAAATCGGAAAACATCTCCTGAATGAGGAGCCACATCGCATCATAGCCGCGGTTGATGTCAATCCCCTTTTCCCTTTCAGGAAAAATCAGCGAAATATTCAGGACTCCCTGATCGAGGACAACGGCCAGGCCGCCGGAATTTCGGACAATCACTTCATACCCCTGGCTTTTTAAAAAGTGAATGCCCTCATTCAAAAAAGGAAGCTTCGTATCCTGGATGCCAAGTACAATCGTATTATGATGCACCCATGTTCTCGCAGTGGCAGGCGCGGTGCCGGCCCCGACAGAAGCACAGAGCGTATCATCCATTCCAAAGGAGTGCAGGGCATTTAAATGGATTCCCGCAGCAGACTGGTCAATGACCCGCCATTCTTCCTGAAAAAGCAAATCTTGTTGCGAATTCATCTTTATTTGATCCCCTTTTGCCGATATTTGAAGTGAATCGGCAGAATTTATCTATTAAATCACAAACTCAGTTAGATTCATGGCCTAAACTGCAGCTTTATCGAAACTTTCACCGGCCAAACTTGATTTTTATCGGTCAAAGGCCATTTCCTGATCCATTATAGCAAAAAAGCCAGTCACAAGGGACCGGCTTCTAAAATGGTTTATTATTGATGTAAAGCCTGAGCTGCTGTAATTAAAGCAAGCTTATAGACATCTTCCTCGTTGCAGCCGCGGGACAGGTCATTAACCGGACGGTTCAGGCCTTGAAGAATTGGACCTACTGCTTCAAATTTTCCTAAACGCTGGGCAATTTTGTAGCCGATGTTGCCGGCTTCCAGGCTAGGGAATACAAATACATTCGCATCGCCCTGGATTGGTGAATCCGGAGCTTTTTTCTCTGCTACAGATGGAACAAATGCCGCATCAAATTGGAATTCCCCATCGATGATTAATAGCGGATCGCGAACCTTTGCCGCTTCAAGTGCCTCTGAAACCTTTTCTGTTTCAGGAGACTTGGCAGAACCCTTTGTGGAGAAGCTCAGCATAGCCACACGCGGTTCAATATCGAACATTCTGGCTGTCTTCGCACTTTCAATCGCAATCTCTGCCAAGTCCTGGCTGTCAGGCGAAATGTTGATGGCACAATCAGCAAACACATATTTCTCATCTTCACGGACCATGATGAATACACCAGATGTTTTGCGTACGCCTTCTTTAGTTTTAATGATTTGAAGTGCCGGGCGCACTGTATCAGCTGTCGAATGTGCTGCACCGCTCACTAGTCCGTCTGCTTTATTTGCGTAGACAAGCATCGTACCGAAATAGTTTTCATCAAGAAGAATCCGGCGTGCATCTTCTTCTGTTGCTTTGCCTTTGCGTCTCTCAACAAATGCAGCCACAAGCTCATCCATCATTAAAAAGTTGTTTGGATCATAAATTTCAGCTGATTCGAGGCTGATGTCCATCTCATTTGCTTTTGCTTCGATGTCTGTGATGTTTCCAATCAGGATTGGAGTGATGATTTTTTCAGCAGCCAATCTCCCTGCTGCCGCTAAAATGCGCTCATCCTGTCCTTCCGGAAAAACAATTCGTAAATTCTGTCCTGTTACTTTTTCTTTCAATACTGTGAATAAATCACTCATGTTAATTCCTCCTACGACCATTAATTTTCCGTTCAAATTAATAGAAATTCTCCTATATACTCCCTTAGAATACTCTTCATCCTAAGAATTTCAAGGAGTTCACCCACTGTTAGCGTTTACAAACAAAATGTTTTTGTTTTCGATAAATTTCCAATAATAAATATCCTTCTGTTAATAGCTTTATACCCTTTTTAAGATATCCATAATGCCCCCTTTGTAAACGGGATTTTGGGGTGACAGGTACCTATACCAGTTAGGCGAACTGGTATAGGTACCTGTCACCCCAATGATGAATTCAACATTTCAAGTTTTGTACACATGTTAATTGGAGAAACTATGGTATAGTAGGGATGAGAATTTCAGTACATATTAGGAGTGATTATAATGAGTGAAGCAGCAGTTACGCTTGATGGCTGGTATTGTTTGCATGATTTCCGCACAGTTGATTGGACAACGTGGAAAATGGCACCCATCGAAGAGCGGCAGGCAGCGATCCACGAATTTATGGCCCTAGTGGACAAGTGGAACACAACACAAAGCGAGAAAAACGGCAGTCATGCCCTATATACAATTGTTGGCCAAAAAGCTGATTTTATGATGATGATCTTAAGACCGACAATGGAAGAGCTAAATGAAATTGAAAACGAATTCAACAAAACGAAGTTAGCTGAATTCACGATTCCTGCTCATTCATATGTGTCGGTTGTCGAGCTGAGCAACTATCTGCCGGCAGGAGAAGATCCATATCAGAATCCGCAGATCCTGGCTCGCCTTTACCCTGAACTTCCGAAAGCGAAGCATGTCTGCTTCTATCCGATGGACAAGCGCCGTCAGGGCAATGATAACTGGTACATGCTTCCGATGGAAGACCGCCGCAATATGATGCGCAGCCATGGCATGATCGGCCGCCAGTATGCAGGCAAGGTCAAACAAATCATCACAGGCTCCGTCGGCTTCGATGATTACGAATGGGGCGTGACCCTCTTCTCTGACGATGTTCTTCAGTTTAAAAAGCTTGTTTATGAAATGCGCTTTGATGAAGTAAGTGCACGCTTCGGCGAATTCGGCTCTTTCTTCGTTGGAAACATCCTGGAAGAAGACAAAGTAGAAAAATTCCTGCACATTTAATGAAAACTCCCGGCTTCGGCCGGGAGTTTTTCTTTTTCTTCGGGTCATAAAAAAACATGCCCCTACATAGTAATGAAATAGTGAGTTTCTATTTTAAATTCAACCCGCAGGACTGTCCGACAGTCTATTCTTAAAATGCGGATAGAACATGCTGATTTTAATACTTAGGAGGGACTAAATTGAGTCAATCAAATTATGGTCAATACCCTTATTATGGTTACCAGCCACGATTTAGCGACGGCACCCAAATGGGTCAGGGCTTTCAGGGACAGCCACAATTTCAGCCGATGCAAACAGGCGGAACCGTGCCAAGTGCAAGCGGCGGGATGTTTCCGGGGGCAGGAGCAGGAGGCGGAAACGGCGGCACGGCAGCTGCTCCATCTGTTCCGGGCATGCTTCCGCTTGAACAATCCTATATCGAAAACATTCTTCGCCTGAACAAAGGGAAACTTGCGACTGTATATGCAACATTTGAAAACAATACGGAATGGAACGCAAAAATATTTAAAGGTCTCATTGAGGCGGCTGGACGGGATCACCTGATTCTGAGTGACCCGCAAACAGGTCAGCGTATCCTTCTTCCAATGATCTACTTAGACTATGTGACTTTTGATGAAGAAATCGAATATGAATATCCATTTGGCGGCGGACAGGGACTGTCGCAATATTCGCCGAGGTAAATGGAGCTAAGC
>NZ_JCAXER010000054.1:0-7889 GCF_059758675.1 Cytobacillus sp. GQ23 | reverse complement strand
ATTGTTCGTTCAGTTTTCAAAGATCAATCTGCTCAGCTTTAACCTCTTAAAGCAGCTTTATTATAATACCACTTTCAGACTTCCACGTCAACAAAATTTAAAAAGATTTTCAAATCTTTTTCAAATCGTTTTGTGAAAGCTGTTATTAAATAATAGCATCGTCCATGCTCCAAGTCAACGCTATATTCATGGTACATTATTCCAATTTATTTAGTTTTCACTACGGCATTTTAGAGGAGTCTTTAATGTTTTTGTAATTGCATGACGGAAACATATAATTATTTAGTTTCCTTATTAACATAAGTAATAATAAAAGTATCACACTAAAGAAAATAGGATTCCATAAAGAGCTTACTTTTAAAATACCCAGCTTTATCATAATAAAATGAAACGCAGTATCAGCAAAAAATAATAAAGAAAGCCATTTGATTCGATAATATTTAATTATGACAACGCTCAGCAGCAGTGCGTAAATAATCCAGATTAGAACACTGAATGCTACATGATCCCGAAAAGGAGACTCAAACCACCCAATTTTATAATGATGGGTTCCAACGACAGACGTCAAACCAAAAGAAATTCCTTGAAAAATGGTGGTGCTAGCCATATATACTGTCATAAATTGAATATAGAATGATGGGTCTTCGACTTTGCTCCGCCACCATTTTATAACGTATACAGCCCCAAATAAAATTACCGGGGTAAACCAGGATTTCCACCAGTTATGTTCATAGATGCCAAGCCACAGAAATAACTCTTCTATTCCATAAATACAGGCTATTATGAAAATAATCCATTTTAAGGGGATTCTAAAAGCCGCTATCACCATCAATACACTGGGAATAAAAAAAGCCTGTGAAATACTTGAACCAAAAACATTATCATACCAATGGACGGAAAAGAAATTCGGATAGTAGGAGTAGGCGTCACCTAAAATCAATACGATATATTCCATTAAAAAAGAAAGTCCCATAGTGAAGAAATAAACCGCCAGATTAAAACGAAAATCTGTTTTCTTATGGGTTATATAAAAAAGCCATAGGCTAATGAGCACTAATCCAAGAAACCAAAGCAAATTTGACATACTTCCACATCCAGTTTCACTCGTTTCCATTATTTTGTTCATCTCGGACAAACATATACTTTTTCATTAAATGAGGAAGTTTAGCAAGCTCATTAAAAACATTAACACCTCGATTAAAAATGTCTCTGGATCAGACGAAAGAAGTGCCCTTCACTTAACAAAATCCAGATAAAAAATAAAAGGGCGATTAGATCGCCCCTTCAATTATTTAGAGAATATGCTGTTATTGTTAACGACTTGCAGCTCTTTAGTCGTTTCTTTCATTTCACTTTTGCAAATCGGACAAAGAGGTACCTGGCTGCTTTTGAAATTGTCCCTTACCCAGCAATTGCAGGCCTCAGATGTACACTCCCAAATTTTCACTTCTTCAACCTTGATTTCTTCCATGTTTTTTCTGCCAAATCCCATTGCCATAAACAGGCACCTCCCAAAGAGTAAGACCCTTACCCAAAATAAAAATCACTTGCTATATAAAGTGACGAACCACTGGCTCTATATAACAAGTGTTTATGGGCAATATTATATTCTTTTAACTAAAAATAGTATAACATATTTAAATGATGCTGTCAAAAAGTTCTAAACCTGCAGATTTAAACATTGAAGAGCAGCAAAAAATTGTTAAATACTATTAACCAAATCCGGGAAAAGTGTATAATGACATGTACAGCAGCGATAGAAAGGGTGAAGATCATGGACATTACAAGTTATACCGTTGAGTACATACAAGATCCAACAGGCATTTTAACAGGTGACCGCTACGAATTCTTTTTAGATATTGATGTGGATGAAGAGGATGAACTATATTCAGAGAATGGCATTAGGCTTAGAGTGCTTTATTTCAAAAATGGAGAAGACGAGAGGATTCTTAATTATCATTTTGTTGAAGGAGAGTCCGGAACTGTATTAGATTTCGCTTTAGATGAAGATGAAGAAAAAACAGTTTCTGCTTTCTGCCGTGACAGCCTTTCCGAGGAAAAAAATTAAGAGCAGGTTCACCTGCTCTTTTACCTTATTTATATGTCCTTTCCCTCTTCAATTATGTGATACATTAAATGTGCCAAATGCTGTATAGGTGTATAAGCCTCTTCCCTGTCCTCATTATTTCCTTCATTAAAATCAAGGTCATTCAGATAAAGAGCCGTGAATTGATAGAAGTCCTTTAATTCAAAAGCAAAGCATGCACTGGGTTCTTCTGATTCGCCTTCATATTGGAGAACCATGTAAGACTCTTTACCTTCATTATCGACAGCGTCAAAAAAGATAAAATAACCGACATTTGAGTTCAATTCAAATAAATGCCTGGTTCCGCCTTCAGTATATTTTTCAAAATCATTCTCATTAAGCTTCTGAACAAGCATTTGCTGTATAGTGTCTTCCTTATGAAACTTTACAGTGAAATTTTTCATTATATCTCCTCCTTAACCATACAATCCTAACATATAGCTTTCTTAATTTACATAATTTCAATCACAGCTAAAGCTGTACGTTGATTTTCGGGTCAAGGCTGCTCAGCGAATCGTGGGGCAGTTAGTCCCAAAGCTGGACGCCGGGTCTCATCTGTCCCTATTAATCCCGCCGGAATCTCGTACCTTCCACTGCAATCAACAGCCTTAAATTTAGGGCTATTCGTTTAATCCGTTTTCTTATATTATTGGTTTATCAATTTTTTATACAGGAGGCCGCCTGAGTGCTGACCAAAAAACAATTAGACGATATCCACTCTTTACAGCAAATATGTGAAGAGGCAGAGAATATCAAATTAAAATTAAACTGGGATACTTTGAAATCAAGACCTGCAGATGAGAAAAACGACTATTTTCATTATGATCAAAGCGGAAAATTAATAGGGTACCTTGCTCTTTACAGTTTCGGCGGCCCGGTGGAAATATGCGGAATGGTTCATCCGGATCATAGACGCAAGGGGATATTCTGCAGTTTATTTAATGAAGCAGCAAAACAGTTAACTGAGGCAAACAAATTGCTTATCAATGCACCAGCCACTTCAGAATCTGCGAAAGGCTTTATAAAGTCATTGCCTTGCACTTATTCATTCTCCGAGTATCAAATGAAACGCCATAAAAGTGCGAGTATCGGAGCAAATAACCCAGAAGTCACTATGAGGAAAGCAGAGAGCAGTGACCTGGATTTCATTAATCACCTTGATACTGTATGCTTTAATATTCCAAAAGAAGAGGCAGAGGCATTTAATAATAATACTAACTTCGACTGTGAAAATGAAAAGACATTTATTATAGAATACAAAAGGGTAAAATCCGGCAAGATCAGGATTCAAACAGAAGAAGATGCTGCGTGGATTTACGGCTTTGCTGTCGATCCTTTATTCCAGAGAAAAGGAATCGGCAGAAGCGCCCTTACCAATGTTGTTAATCTTCAGCACAGCAGGGGAATCAACTGGGTGCATCTTGAAGTCGCTGCAGAAAATGACCATGCTCTTTCATTATACAAATCTTGCGGCTTTGAGCCATACGGCACTCAGGATTATTATGAATTTAACTGAATATATTAAAGGTTTAATAAAGGTTTATTCCTTTGAATCGAAAAAAACATGATTAAATATTAACTCATCTGCAATTTCCAGGGTGCCGAACGAATAGTTCGGCTGCCTGCGCTTGTCAGTCGGAGACCCGGGATTAAACAGGATAACCCCATTATGAAGTTTGTTGACCGGGATATGTGAATGCCCGAATATAATAGCATCAACTTTTCCACCTCCGAAAGCCTCAATACTTCTTTTTTCAGTTGTTTTACCCTTTCCATGTCCATGGACAACTCCTATTTTAAAGCCATTTATTTCAAGCAGTATTTTTTCCTTTAAAATGGTGTGCATTTCATCATTATCTGTATTTCCATATACCCCCTCAACTGGCGCATACTTTTTTAATTCATGATAGAGCTCGCTGGTCTGCCAGTCGCCTGCATGAATAATTAAGTCACAGCCGTTAATTGCTTTCAACAGTACTTCCGGCAGCTTTTTTGACTTCTTTGGCATGTGAGTATCTGATAAAATAAGGATTTTTTTAATCATGACCAGTCCTTTCTCCCTGCTGTTATACCTTATATACCCCGAAAAATTAAAAGAGAGCCCCATCAAGGGACTCTCTAATCCATCATTATAACTTTGTTACATTTACAGCTTGTGGTCCACGCTGGCCCTGCTCTATGTCAAAGTTAACTTCCTGGCCTTCATCAAGGGTTTTGAAACCTTCTGTTTGGATTGCAGAGTAATGAACAAATACATCTTCTCCGCCTTCAACTTCGATAAAACCAAAACCTTTTTCTGAGTTAAACCATTTTACTTTGCCTGTTGCCATGTAAATTTCCTCCTAATATCTATAACTCACAGAGTAATTTTCCCCTGCATTTACTAATATGGGTAAATTCCTCAATTTTTATAATAAAATATTCAAAAAGCACTGAAAAAAATCTTTTATTGCTTTTCAGGCTGCGAATTATCCCTTATTGCTATTACTGCGCGGCTTGCTGCTTCGTCTATCCCGGCCGCCTTTAAAATCTCTTCTGTCGCGTCCGCCGCCTCTGGACCTGTCGCCGAATCTTCTTCCTCCACGATCACCTTTAGGCTTTCTGACACGGATAGGTTCCACAGCAGTTAATTTAACAGGAGTTACATCCGGACCCTTAGTCAGTAATTTCAGCGCTGCTGCAAGCATGGTAACAGAATCTGTATCTTCAAGAAGGTTTTCCGCCACTCTCTTGAAGTCTGCATGCTCTTCTCTTTCAATTACTTCTAAAAGTTTATTAATAGTCGCCTGCTGGTTGCCTGCAACAACGTCCTTAAATGATGGTACAGGCTTTTTCGCCATTTTGCTCTTTGTAACATTTTCGATTATCTTCAGGTGGTCGATTTCTCTTGGTGAAACGAACGTGATCGCGAGTCCTTTGTTACCTGCACGGCCAGTACGTCCAATTCTGTGAACATAGCTTTCAGGATCCTGCGGGATATCGAAGTTATAAACATGAGATACACCTGAAATATCCAGGCCCCGGGCAGCAACATCAGTCGCAACCATAATATCGATTGTCTGTTCTTTAAATCGGCGGATTACCTGATCTCTTTTCGCCTGAGGAATATCTCCATGAATTCCTTCAGCAGAATATCCTCTCTTAATAAGACCTTCCACCACTTCATCTACACGCTTTTTTGTCCGGCCAAATACAATTGCCAGCTCAGGTGATTGTATATCCAGCAAATTGCAAAGCACATCAAATTTTTGTTTTTCATGCGTTTCCATATAATACTGTTCAATATTTTTAACTGTCATTTCTTTTGCTTTCACTTTAACCATTTCAGGCTCCTGCATGAATTTTTCAGCAAGGGTCTGAATTCTTCTCGGCATTGTAGCAGAGAAAAGCAGGGTTTGGCGCTCCCCTTTAATTTCACTTAGAATTCTTTCGATATCCTCGATGAATCCCATATTGAGCATTTCATCCGCTTCATCCAGAACGACCATTTTGATATTGCTTAAACGAATTGTTTTTCTTTCAATATGGTCAATTAATCTTCCTGGTGTAGCTGCAATGATATGAGGGTGTTTTTTTAGTGCACGTATTTGGCGGCTAATATCCTGACCGCCGTAAACAGGAAGTGTCCGGACACCTTTTACCTGTCCTATACGGTTTAATTCTTCAGCTACCTGTACGGCAAGCTCCCTTGTTGGAGCAAGGACAAGGCCTTGAATTCCTTCGTTTAAATCAATCTGCTCTAAAAGCGGTACACCGAAAGCAGTAGTTTTTCCAGTTCCAGTCTGCGCCTGGCCAATCATATCCTTGCCCTGCATTCCAATTGGAATAGCCTGTGCCTGAATAGGTGTTGGTTCCTCGAAGCCCATATTGGAAAGGGCTTTTACTATTTCATTACTTAAGCCAAAATCTGAAAAAGTTGTCAAAATATAAGTTCCTCCTTGAATTACATATGTTATTAGGTACTGAAAGACTGTTTTTGTTTTTGTATAAAGACATTGACACTTTACTAGGCTTTCCAGTTTGCATCTCTTTTTTACATTTCCGTTTGCACTAATTTTAAACTTTTTGTAAGTGAAGAATTTTAATTGGGTGAAATGAAAAATACATATCCTAAAAGCAGGTGTTGCAGAAGATCTGTTTTGAGGAATGCTGAAGGCTACAAAGTGGATAAGCAAACATAAAAAGGTGATGCATGATTAGACATGCATCACCTCATTAAGCAAAATTATGCTTTTGTTACGTTAGCAGCTTGAGGTCCACGGTTACCTTCAACGATTTCGAAAGTTACGTCTTGACCTTCTTCTAAAGTTTTGAAACCTTCAGTTTGGATAGCGGAGAAGTGTACGAATACATCTTGACCTTCTGAAGATTCGATGAATCCGAAACCTTTTTCTGCATTAAACCATTTAACTTTACCTGTGTTCATTTGTGTTGCCTCCAATAAATTGTTTTTCACTATAAATGTACCATTAAACTTAAACATAAAAAAGTCGCAGGTGCCAGAAATGAGGATGAACGATCGCCTACATTTCTTTGCAGCTACGACTACTTATCCAAAAAGTATATAACGATCTTTACAGCGTTAACCTAATAATAAACGACACCCAACTATAAGTCAATCCTTTTGGAAGCCAATTTTTCAATTAGGGATAAATTGACTATTTACGATTCCCTCTTTATTTTGAGCCTTTTCAGCGGCCTGTACAGTATGTTTTAAAAGCATGGAAATTGTAACCGGTCCTACTCCGCCAGGGACAGGAGTGATAGCAAATGCTCTTTCAAAACAGCTGTCATACTCTGCATCTCCAATATTTCCTTCATTATAACCGGCATCAAGGACGATAGCCCCTTCTTTTAGCCATTCACCCTTAATAAAGTTAGGTTTTCCTACAGCTGCAACTACAAGATCAGCCTGCTTTACAATTTGCGGCAGGTTTTGGGTATATGAATGGCATGTAGTGACTGTTGCGTTACGATTAAGCAAAAGGGCAGAGACCGGCTTTCCCAGGATAGGGCTTCTGCCAACAACAACTGCATGCTTGCCTTCAGCTTCCAATTTATAATAATCCATAATTTCCAAAATAGCTGCAGGTGTACAGGACGGATATTCACCAAATCCGAAAGCAGTTTGTCCATATCCGAGGCTTGTAACACCATCTACGTCTTTTTCAATGGCAATGGCTTCGAAAGCTTTGCGTTCATCTATATGTCCAGGTACAGGATGCTGAAGAAGGATTCCATGTACAGATGGATCATTATTGAGTTCTGCAATCTTATCTAATAATTCCTCTGTTGTTGTGTCAGTTGACATATGAATACGTTTTGATAAAATGCCAAGCTTCTCACATGCATTGCCCTTCATCCTTACATAGGTTTCAGACGAAGGATCATCCCCCACTAAAATAGTGGCTAAACAAGGCACAACACCTTTTCCCTTTAGGTCTTCAATACGATTCTTCAATTGATCTTTCACATGTTTTGCTACAACAATTCCATCAAGAATAATCTTTTTTTTCGCCATGCATATTCCTCCTAAAGGAAAAGCTCCTATTAGGCTTACGGGCTTTTCCATTTTATTATGAAAAAAGAGACAAGGGTATCCCTTATCTCTGCCCAGACGACCGGCTATACATAGACGCAGCTCCCCAGCGGTTAATTCCGCATTGTCGTCAGTCACTGCGATTTTGAAAAGCTATTTTAATAAATCCATAATAGCACAAAAACACAAATAATTAAACTAAAACTCACTTAAATGTTCGTGTTTTTTTAAAATAAATAAAAAAGGACAGTAAGAAACTGTCCT
>NZ_JCAXER010000053.1:0-8637 GCF_059758675.1 Cytobacillus sp. GQ23 | reverse complement strand
AAGGATGCTTCCTGAGCGGAGCATCCTTTTTTATATATTATAATTGGTTTTCGTATGCCTGCTGGAATTTTTGGATATCCCCGGCACCCATAAACATAATTACGCTTTCCTCATGATTCCTTAGGACAGCAGTTTCTTCTTCGTTTAAAATTTGTGCATTCGGAATTTTTTCCTTTAAGTCATTAATCGTGAGTTTTCCATGGTTTTCACGAGCAGAGCCAAAAATTTCACAAAGATAAACTTTGTCAGCCAAATTTAAGCTTGATGCAAAATCTTCAAGAAAGGCCTGAGTTCTCGTAAAGGTATGCGGCTGGAAAACCGCGACAACTTCTTTATCGGGATACTTTTGTCTGGCAGCTTCTACAGTTGCCTTAATTTCTGTCGGATGGTGTGCATAGTCATCAATAATTACCTGAGAGCCCACTTTCTTCTCGGAAAATCTTCTTTTCACCCCTTCAAAGGAAAGAAGCTGTTCCTGAACAATCTTCGCATCGATCTCTTCATAGTGACATAAAGCGATGACAGCTAAAGAGTTCAAAACGTTATGATCTCCATAGGCGGCAATTGAGAACGTCTCATAGAAGGTATTGCGGACAAAAACGTCAAATGTTGTCCCTTCAGTCGTCTTTACCACATTGCGTGCCTGGAAATCATTTTCATCCCCAAAACCGTAAAATACGACAGGCACTTTAGCCTGGATTTTTTGCAGCTGCTCGTCATCACCGCATGCAAAAATGCCCTTGTTCACTTGCCAAGACATTTCCTGAAAAGCAGAGAAAACATCTTCAACATTGGCAAAGTAGTCAGGGTGGTCAAAATCTATATTCGTCATAATTGCATAATCCGGGTAATAAGAAAGGAAGTGTCTTCTATATTCGCAAGCTTCGAAAACAAAATACTCAGCCTTTTCGTCCCCTTTGCCCGTACCGTCTCCAATTAGGAATGAAGTTGGTTTTGCACCTCTCATAACATGTGCAAGCAAGCCTGTAGTCGATGTTTTTCCATGTGCTCCTGTCACTGCGATACTTGTAAAATTCTTCATAAAGTCACCTAAAAAGCGGTGATAGCGCACTACAGGCAAGCCAAGCTTCATTGCTTCCTCAATTTCTTCATGCGTGTCCGGATATGCATTCCCGGCAATTACCGTCATGCCCGGCTGTATATTTTCCTTTTGAAAGGGAAGGATCTTTATTCCGGATTTTTCAAGTGCAACCTGCGTAAAAAAGTGTTTCTCAAAATCGGAGCCTTGAACCTGATAGTTCATATCATGCAGAACTTGTGCCAATGCACTCATTCCGGACCCCTTTATACCTACGAAATGGTAAATAGTCATATAAAGAACCTCCAACCATCGTATATCTGTAAAACAGTATATGACATATATCTAGTTTTGCGCATATCCCCTGTGAGGACATACTTCCGTGACTGTGCTGCTATGCTATTCTGCTGTAAATTATTTTACTTGCGCTTTAATGTATTGAATCATTATATCATTAATCAATTTTAAAAACTATGTAACGTATTGCCAGCTGTTTATTCTTTGAATATAAAATATAAGACATTAGATTTCAGGAAGACTCTCTATTCTCGCACCGGAGCTGTTAAGCACTGCGGCAAGGATGCAATCTCAGAATTGAGCCTTCCATTTCTAATGGGAAGTATCGCTCAGTTATTCAACCTTCTCAAGGCGGGGGTTAGGGCGGTAACGTCGTCCTGCCTTGGCTGCATGTTTGCCGTCTATCATCACATTATCCCCTGTAAACCCAGTGTTGATCTTCAACAGGCTGCTTCCGACACCGTAGGTATCTACCGGAACACCTTTTTCTTCAAATTCTCTGATTCGTGATTCGGTGAAACCTCCGCTCACCACAATCTTGACATGGCCGAAGCCTTCGTCATTAAGTGCTTTTCTTAAAGCAAAAATAAGTTCAGCATTGACTCCGCGCGGGTCAAAAGTCCCCAGGAGATGCTGATTTCTTAAGAAATATTGATCTATCATTGTTCGGGATGTGTCAACCCTTACACCGATAAGTTCATCGCCAAAAGCCCTTGCGACTTTCAGGGAATCCGTAATGGCATCATTATTGTAATCTACCAGCGCAACTAAATCGTCTTCAGGAAACGTCTCCTGATAAGCTTCAGTAGCCGCAACGATATCTCCTTTAAACATTTGAATCAGTGCGTGCGGCATTGTTCCCATGCCCTTTTTGCCCCACCATTCGTTCATGGCATGGGTTGCCTGGGCTGTTGCACCCCCAATATAGGCAGCATATCCATCACCTGCCTGGGTGGTGAAATGATCATCACGGTCCCCCATGAAGATGACCTGTTTTTGAACACCGGAAACGCCTGCTGCCTTTACCACATTATAAACATTTGTGGCAACAGAAGTTCTTCTGGCCAATATGCCGTCAATGATTCCCTCGAGATAGCCAAAATCCTGATATCTTCCTGTTATGGTCATTACTGTTTCAAAGGGTGAAATCTTGTCTCCATCTTTTAAAGAATGGATTTCCAAATCATCCGGCCGGTCCGCAAATGTTTTTAATAGCGCAATTACCTCATCTGTACCGCATAGAACGGCATGATTCTTTTGAAAGAACTGCATGGTTACAATTTTATCTGCGTGATATTTCTTAACAATTTCTCTAGTCTTTAGGAAGTAAACCGCTGAAAACCAGCCATCCCTTACTCGTTCATCAAATTTAAAGGTCTGGTTTGTCAGACGCTTTATTTCTCCCTTAACCTTCATTTCAATTTCCTTCATCCCAAGCTCCTTACAAACATGAAAGAAAGCAGATTTGCCTGCAGACTTGGCGCAGCAAGGAGCAGGCCTATATGCCGGCTGGGGGCCAGCTTGAATGCTTTCTTCGTTATCTTAGTAGTTATTTATATTATTTTAAACATGCAAGTAAAGAATACCATGGATTAATTTAATGTACTAGTGTCTTGTATGGATTCAAGATCAGCAGCAGTAATAAGGACATCCCTTGGTTTGCTTCCTCTATTTTCTGAAATAAACCCTTGTTTTTCCATCATATCAATCAGCCTGGCTGCCCTATTATAGCCTATTTTAAATCTTCTTTGCAGACTTGAAGTGGAAGCGGATCCCTGATCAACAACAAACTCGCATGCTTCAAAAAACAGTTCATCCTCTTCTTCAATGGCTTGGGCTTTTTTCAGAAGTTCTTCCTGCTCAAATAAATAATCAGGTTCTTGCTCCCTGCGTACATGAGCTACGACATCATCAATTTCTTTGTCAGAAACAAATGTCCCCTGAAGTCTGACCGGCTTTGAGGACCCATTTTCAAGGAAAAGCATATCGCCGCGGCCAAGCAGTTTTTCGGCTCCGCTTATATCGATAATTGTTCTGGAATCAATTTGGGATGACACGGAGAATGCAATTCTTGTTGGGACGTTTGCCTTTATTAAGCCGGTAATAACATCTACCGAAGGACGCTGGGTTGCAATAATCAAATGCATTCCGCAGGCACGGGCTTTCTGTGCAATCCGGCAGATTGCTTCTTCCACATCAGCCGGCGACATCATCATAAGGTCTGCGAGCTCATCGATCACAATGACCATAAATGGAAGCTTCTCTGAATATTGCTGATGCTCTTCTGCCAGCTCATTAAAACGGTTTATATCCCGCACACCGGCATGGGCGAATAATTCATATCTTCGCTCCATTTCCTCTACAGCCCATTTCAAAGCAGCTGTTGCTGCTTTGACATCGGTAATAACCGGGCTTACCAAATGAGGGATTCGATTATATGGCGCAAGCTCGACCATCTTCGGGTCAATCAGAAGAAGCTTCAATTCTTCCGGACTCGCCTTATACAAAAGGCTTATCAGGATCGTGTTGATGCAGACGCTCTTTCCTGATCCCGTTGCACCGGCAATTAAACCGTGCGGCATTTTTCTTAAATCCGTGACAATCGGCTTGCCTGAGATATCCAGCCCAAGCACAGCTGTTAATGGGGAGCTGCCATTCTGGAACTCAGGTGTGTTTATGATCTCACTGATAAATACCGGACGGCTGCTCTGGTTTGGAACCTCAATGCCGATTGTATGCTTTCCTGGTATTGGTGCCTCAATCCTAATATCCCTGGCTGCCAGACTAAGCTTTATATCATCCGAGAGGTTCGTGATTTTATTCACCTTGACCCCGGGTTCAGGCTGCACTTCAAATCTTGTAACCGAAGGTCCTTGCGTAACATTTACAACCCTGGCCCTGACATTGAAATTCTGCAGGGTGGAGTTTAAAATCTGTTCCTGTTCGTAAAGCCAATCAGAAGTTTCATTCATGATTACCGGCGGCGTTAGTAATGTCTGGGAAGGAAATTGATAATAGGAAATGTCATCCTCCTCACGATATAACTGCTGTTCCTCTATTTTGTCCGATTCTGGTAAAGGTGAATAATCTTCAATCCTTTCAGCTGAAGCAGCAGACTGCTGAATGCTTTCAGATGGAAACATCGCGATATTATTTTTTTTTTCATCTGCCGGTTTTGTTATTTTCTCTTGCTGGTTCAATTTTTTTCTGTCATTGTTCAGCATAATGACATTGAATGGGATTGACCCTCTGGAAGATGGCTTTTCTTCATGTACAATCTTTTCCTGCTCCGAATCAGTTACCTCTTCATTCTCTGATTCTATGTTTATATCCTGATTTAATTGATTGTTATCCGTGACAGTTAGAGCCTCTTGCTCAGATAGAGCATGCGGTCCCAAGTCATCCTGTCCTGGGATTTCTTCTGTTTCTTCTTCTGTTTCCTCTTCATAAAGAGCCTCTTCAATCATGTTTGCAAGTGACCTGCTGATTTCTGATTTCCCCTCTTGATCCATGCTCTCTTCCTGGTTTAAAGGCTCATTGCCGGCTGGCTTGGCAGCATCATTATGACTGAAAGGCTCCAGCTCATCCTGTCCTGCTGCATTTACTTCCTCTTCATAACGATCTGATTCAGAGTTTTCCTCCGGAAATTCAAACATTAATTCAGAGGCTTCACCAATTTTATATTTTTTTACTGCTGTTTCCTCTGATTCAAGTGCAGCTGCCTGACCCCGGAACTCTTCTTGCTTATCAGAAATGACAGTATCTCTATCTTTAAGGGGTTCGTTTTCCCTCGTTTTCGTCCGTTTAACAGGAGCCTGCTGAATTTTACGCATAACCTCATCATATGTAATTTCCCTGCGGCTGCTTTCCTGTTCCCCGTTATCTGGCTGATCTTTTTGAGTGTTTGAACCGGGTCTCTTAAATCCGTATATCGGGGATGGAATTTCTGTTGGCTGGAAAGGCCTTTTCTTATTGGCCGCCTCTCTTTCGTTGCGTGTCATTATCTTTTCTTCACTCGCAGGTGATGGGGCAGGATTTCTCTTCCGCTCCCTTTCTGCAGAACGGGACACCCTTTTTTCATGGAAAGGAGAATCCTCTGATTTTTTCTGCCGCTCTGTTTCTCTTCCCCTTGGCTCCCGTTTTTCAGGTGTTTCTTTAACTGTCTGTCTGAGGCTATGATCCTGCTTTTTCTGCCTGTTATTTTCCCGGGCTGCTTCGCTGTCAGGTATGACCGGAAAACGAAATTGGCCTTTTGGGTATTGATAGACTACTTTAGCATCTACATCTCTTGAACTTTCTTTTGTGCTTTGAGAAGGAGGAGGCTGTTTCTCATCGTTTCTCTCATCTGTGTATTCTTCAAATTCCTCATATTCTTCTTCATTATCTTTAAACATATGAAAAAGCTTCTTAATCCAGCTCATATATATCAACTCTTTCCATCAAAAACTTATTAGACTATCTCTATTATTTTAGCAGTTATTCACAGATTTTGAATAAGAAATCCGAGAATGAGTCCTTTTAAAGGCAGAATGGGTAAATTTACAAACAAACACTAGGTACAGACATACTTTCGGCTTAGGCCAGGTTTATGATTTATTTGTACAGGCATCTGACTTTTTTCACAGTACTATTTTTCTTTTAATAGAAATAATGATTAATAGATAATTCGAAAATAATATTACTCTCCTGGGGGTTTAATTCTTTTTTTCAGGATGAGTCTGCGCGTTTAACAAAAAAAGGACCACATCGCTGTGACCCTAAAGTGCTATTGCTTTTTATTCTTACCCAAAATAAATATTGGTTCAAACTCTCCATTTTCGTATAAGAATGAAAGGGAAGTGATCGGCACTCTGCCGCTCGCAAAGAAACTCATAGTCATCTGGGCGAGAACATCATAGCCTGTTTCATTTTTAATATCAGCAATGATCAATACATCCTGATGCGGAACTGCTACTGCCATAGTTCCTTCTGTTTTTCGGCTCATTTCTTTGATGAACGAATCATTCAGTATCCGGCTCGCATCGTATCCATCATTTTTATTTAAGAAATAGAAAGTATTGCCTGCTACAGTATCCGATTTCAGATCTGTCGTGAGAGATCTGACATTAAATAGTGCCGTTTCCCTAATTCTTTCAGGATCCCATCCTTCTTTTTCCATTAGCTGGGCATCTATAAGACGATACGTTTTACCTAGATCAAGGGCATAGTATATGCGAGTCTCAGCAGTGTGTTCATCTGTTAAGAAAGGAACGCCATCTTGTGACCCGCCAGGAAAAGAGGTGGATCGGATGACCGGAAATATGTTTTTTTCATGCCCGGATAAATGGGCATCCTCCACCATAGCTTCTAATCCTTCCTCCACATAGTAAACAACCTCATCAATTGCTTTCTCCTTTTGCTCCTGCCATTTAGCAATGATGCCCGGAAGAGTGATGGTGATCCCTTTACCGGTGTCCTTATTTTCAATTCTGAGCTGATCCTTTTCCCTGTCAAAAGAAAATACCCGATTCTCTTTTGCTAAACGCTGCTCCAATTCATTTTTCATCTTTCTGCTATCCATTTTCATATATAAGTCCCTCCTTATGGGGATCCATTTCAGATTCATTTTACACTAATAAACCCTCCTGCTTCAAAAGAGATACAGGAGGGTCTAAAAGGAAAGCTCCTCACCTAACCCCGGCAAGTATAAGCCTAGCCCTCCAAGAAAGTGATTTTTCCTTCTGGAAGGTGATTGTCTCAACCAGACAAGCTTGTAACCTCGAGGGCAGGCACTGGAGTCTAAATGTAAACAGGTTTAGTTTTCCAGAGTTTGAATAAAGTTCTCGATTTCTTCCTGTGTTTTGCGGTCTTTGCTGACGAAGCGGCCAAGTTCATTGCCATCTTTGTATCCAACAAAGCTCGGGATGCCAAAAATATCAAGTTCAATGCAAAGATCAATGAATTGATCGCGGTCTACATAAACGAAAGTATAATCACTATATTTTGCTTCGATTTCAGGCAATACCGGTTCAATCACCCGGCAATCAGGACACCAGTCTGCTGAAAACATGAAAATGTGTTTCCCGCTGCTGCGCATCTCGTTAAATTGTTCTGCTGATTCCAATTTTTTCATTTTCTTTCGCCCCCTGTGCTGATTTGCATGTCTCCATATTGGATCCAGCCTTTTTTCCTCATATATTCAGATAATATCAGGCTGATGAGAGCGGGTCCAATAATATGCAAGACAATAACCTTCATCCAAACGTCAGTACCGAAGCCCATCGTGGTAAAAGTCATAATCTGGCCAACAAGCCCGCTAGTTCCCATCCCTGCCCCTGCAGCATTGTTTTCCATTAGCCATAAGGTCGTGCCAAATGGTGCGAGGATCGCTCCTGCGATTGTAGGCGGAATAAGAATGCGCGGGTTTCTGATAATATTAGGCACCTGCAGCATGGATGTTCCAATTCCAATCGCAATTAATCCGCCCATTTTATTTTCCCTGTAGCTGCTTACAGCGAAGCCGACCATTTGAGCTGCACAGCCAATCGTAGCAGCTCCAGCTGCAACTCCATGCAAATCAAGCATCATCGCAATGGCAGCTGAAGAAATAGGAGCCGTCAAAGCAAGCCCCATTAAAACCGCCACAATGATGCCCATGAGGATTGGCCTTTGCTCAGTTCCCCACATGATCAGGCTGCCAAAGCTTTTCATTCCAAAATCAATTCCCGGTCCAATAAGTGTTGATACGACATAACCCGCACCAAT
Source organism: Cytobacillus sp. GQ23 (assembly GCF_059758675.1). NCBI lineage: Bacteria > Bacillati > Bacillota > Bacilli > Caryophanales > Bacillaceae > Cytobacillus > Cytobacillus sp. GQ23. Next base: position 557 of record NZ_JCAXER010000053.1, on the reverse strand, counting down.
GGTTACAAGCGGAGTTACAATAATATCCACTTTTGTTTCCTTACTGACTAATTTTCCTAGTTCTGTGGAAATAAGGGCCGCAGCGAAACTCCCTGCCGGTCCACCAAGAGCAGCACCTGCAGCACCGCTTGCGATGGCTGAAAATACAACCAGCGGAGGAGCATTCAATCCGTATGCAACTGCCACTCCAATAGCAGGCCCCATCAGCCCCATAGCGAGAATACCCATATCCTGTAAATATTTTATATCAGTCTGTTCGCCGATTGTCTTGATGATCAGCCCGATGATCAGCGAAGCAAACAACCCTAGCGCCATGCTGCTCAGCGCATCTATAAAATAAACTTTAGCTGAAAGGGTAACCCCTTTTCTATTCAGAAATTCTCTCATTTTTTTCCCCCTATGTAAAAGTTGTGCAATTATAAGATAACATATGTAAAGACACTTGTAATATAAAATTCCTGTATTCTTATTGTTCTTTTAATAGGGGTTTTCTATTATATAAATAAAAAATCATCTGATAAAAAGACAAAACAAAAACGAAGGACATCGTCCTTCGC
>NZ_JCAXER010000052.1:0-13770 GCF_059758675.1 Cytobacillus sp. GQ23 | reverse complement strand
GGGGCAGGTTAGTTAAACACGGTTTTGGATAAAAAAGGAACTTATAGTAGATATGATGAACATTAATATAGGATTTAAAATTTTTTAGATGTGAGGGGAAGAAATGGACACAGGGAGAATTGTCGGTCAAACTAAAACGGCTGGATTCCAAGTAGGAATTAGAAGGACCTTTCCAATTCCACAGGAAAAAGCCTGGGAATTAGTCGCATCTGAAGCTGGATTAAAATTATGGTTAGGTGAAGGCACCAAAATAAATCTTCAACCAGGTCAGAAATTCTGTACAACAATGGGGGAAGGTGAAATTCGAATTGTTAAACCTCTACAACAACTTCGACTTGCCTGGAAAAAAGAGGGGTGGGATAAAGCGTCTACCATTCAAGTTCGGATCATACCAAAGGATAATACAAAAACGACCATTAGCTTCCACCAAGAAAATCTCTCTGATCAGAATGTGAGAGAAGAAATGCAGCAATACTGGAAAAGATTTCTTAATCAATTAGAAGAAGGGATTTAATTGAAAAGGAGGGATAAGTTATGAACCCATTTAGTCACATTGACCTTAGAGTAAATAATTTAGAGGGAAATTTACCATTCTATGAAAGTTTTCTTAGCGCATTAGGCTTTATTCAAACATTCCATAGTGAGAAGTGGAAGGTGTTTGCAGCCAATGGGAATCTTCCAAGTGTAGCCTATTTTGCCATCACTGAAGATCCTTTGCATAAACCAAACGGCAATCTAGTTGGATTTTGGGTAGAAAATCGCGATAAAGTTGACAGGCTTGCTGCACTGATTAAAAAAAGTGGCGGGAAAATTACCTCTGGACCACAACATTTCCCATTAGCCCTACTTACTATGCAGTTTATTTTGAAGACCCCTGTGGAATATGAAATTGTTCACCGTTTGAACTAAACTATTGTTGAACGTCATAAGTTTAATATTCTTTGATATGTACTTATAGTTGACCATAAACTGAAGGTGATCTTAGGAGACTTTTCCACATCCCTTGAAATGAGTTTGTCAATGGAACAAGGAAAGGTTCCTCTTAAAAAGTTTGTGAAATAATGTACTTAAGCTAACGGGTTCATGAGTTGAACAAAAGGGTCGATGCTTCGGCTCTTTTTTTGTTCCACTAACGGGGAAGCATTCCTGTAATGAAGGAAAATGGAGTTTGAACAAAAAATAGCCTCTTGGTAGAATGAGAGAGTCCTGAAGCCGGCAAGCGAAAAGGACATTACTCAAATACCAGGAGGCTTTAAAATGAATTAATTGACCGGTATTTTCAGGAATTCCTAAAGGCCTTTAAAAAGTGGGAGGGCAAGACTGATTGTAATAATCGTTTGTAAGTCTTTTTGATCCCAATGAAATAACTCATATTCCATCATTATTCTTCCCCCTCCTGAGCATTATATCTAAAGGAGTAATTATGAAATATCTTTGGACTAATTACAAGCATGTTTTCTGAATTATAAATTTTTATAATCATGAAGGGACGAAAAGGACAATTCCTATAAAATAAAAAAGCACAGCACAATATTGTGCTATGCCTTTTTACACTAATGCGGAAAACGTAATTATGAACCTCTTAAGCAAAAGCTGGCATTCTTAAAGAAATAGTTTTTATCTTTTTGTCAACCCTTTCAAGTAAGAAGAAAACTTTAATCAACAAATTGAGTAAAGTTGATAAAAAGCTTTTAAGTGAAGTATTCATAGCATATACCCCCACATTAGAATATAGTGTTATAAATAACACTATGCTTATTATTCCCTATTCATTGCCTTTAATTAGCCCAGAACGGTCTTCCATTTGTGGCGGTTCTTCAAACCAACCATGTTTAATTTTGATGTCTATTCCTTCTCTTCCGTATAAATAAATATCTTTTGCAATTAATGTTGCTTTCATTGATATATCATTTCTTAGGCTAAAAAATGTCCCAAAACTATTTCCGACAATACTAAACCCATTCAGAAGGTAAACGCAGTGCATCATGAGTTTATCAGCGAACGGTGTAATTGTTGAAGTAGTTACGGTACCTCCTGAAGTTGCAGAAAACTGAACATGACTTTCTATAAGTATTTCTGAAAATATTTTGATTTGTTTCCTGCAAAGTTTCATTCCTTTTACAAAATATTGTTTAACATCTTTGTTTTGAGCACATTGGCTGAAACCGGTCATTAGCTGCAGTCCAATATTATTTGTTTCAATTCCGTGATGAAGAATACCAATTTCAATATCACTTAATGGCCTTTTTTCATTAAATGGATTTAACCCGCTTAAATAGTTTTTACTTTCAATAAACTCGTTTGTTATTGGCATTGTCACTTTTGGAGGAAGAGATAGAATCCCTTTTTCAAGCAAAAAAAGGGTTGCCAGTTTATAAATCTTTTGAGTAATAACGCTAAGCCCCTCATATATCTGCATGACCTTATCGTTATAGGACATATTCATATTAATCGTGTACATGCCCATGCTTACCTCTTTTAATATTCTGATGAACATAATATCAAACCCGTTGTCGAATAACTTAGGTGCTTTTAGATTAACATCTTCTTTTCTATATCCAATTGGTGTTGCCATTCCTTGTTTTTTAAAAATTTCCTCCATTTGCAAAACATAAAAATTTAATTCTTGCCATAAACCGCCCAAAATATTCCTAGCTTGTTGGTCGTCTGATTTCTCAATAAAGTATTCCAACATTCTCATGATTAATGTTTTTTCTATGTAGGTTTGCCAAAGTGTACCTACCTCTGGAGCACTAATTGGATTTGTTAAAATCAAAATGAGTTACCTCCATAACTTCTGATTATTATATACTTTACCGTCAAGTTGTAATCTTATTCGAGTGTAGGAAAAACAAGAACATGAGAAGTTCTATTTGGAATAGTATATACCGTTTTTACAAATAGTAATAATATATATGTATATATTGGAGGTTATCAAACCTATGGCTGAAAATTATATCCAGCTTACATCATCTGAAATAGCTTCAATATGGACAAGTTACATGAATAATAGTATGTCAATTCAATTTATGAATTATATGTTAAGTACGGTTGAAGATACTGAAGTAAGGTCAATTATTGAAAAAGGGCTTAATGTTTCAACGGAGCATCTATTACAAATAACTGAAGTATTTAACAAAGAAAATATTCCACTTCCTAACGGATTTTCTAATAGTGATGTCAACCTTAATGGACCTAGATTATTTACAGATACATTTATGATTACATATCTAAACCATATGGCTAAAGCAGGAATGTTGGGAATTAGTGGCTTTTTATCAATGTGTGCCAGAACTGACGTTAGAAAAATCTTTAAAGAGGTACTGCATCAGACTACAGATTTATACGATGAAAGTTCGGAAATTCTCCTTAAAAAGGGTTTATATGTTCGTTCACCTTATATTGATTATCCTAGACAGAAGGATTTTATTGATAGTAAAAGTTATCTAAGTGGATTAAACCCTTTTACAAATAAACGCCCATTAAATGTGATAGAAATTTCCCATTTATATTTAAATATTCAAACCAACATGATTGGTGCTAAATTATCAATTAGCTTTGCCCAATGTTCACCAAGGAAAGAAGTTCAAAAATTGATGTTACAAGGGAAAGATATATCGGAAAAGCATGTTAAAATTTTCACTGCATCATTAATAGATAATAATACACAATCACCGGTTCCTTCAGATGTTTCCGTAACTAATTCAACAGCACAAGTATTTTCGGATAAATTAATTGTATTTCATCAAGGATTGTTAACCGCCGCAGGAACTGGTAATTATGCCACAGCTGCAGCCGCTAGTCAAAGAAGTGATTTAATTTTAAACTATGAACGGTTATCACTTGAAATAGCCCAATATGCTAAAGATTTAGCCTATTTGATGATTCAAAATGAATGGTTAGAACAACCTCCTGGAACGATGGATGTAGAAAAGTTAGCACGGCAAAAAAACGAAAATTAAGAAAAACCCCTTTTCTTAAATTGGGCCTGGGGGCTTTTCACAACGGAATTATGTGCATCACAAATTCTGTATTATTAATAAGAGGAAGCTGCTTATTGGGTCATTAACTTGGTGTATCTCTGACAGTCCATTAATAGTCTTACTGCTTGTGAACGTACTTTTATTAATTGCAGGTATGTTTTTAGAGACTGGGGCTGCCATCGTTATAATGGCACCAAATTTAACCCCTGTTGCTATCTCATTCGGCATTGATCCGGTTCATTTTGGCATAATTATTCTTATACCTGGGTTGGACATTCTACTTTTTTACTTCAACTCGATGGACTTAATATACTTACTGATCCAGTATGGGCGAAGCGAATGGGTTATCAAAAGCGATTAACTGAACCGGGAATATCGTTGGAAGATTTGCCAGATATCGATGTTGTGGTCATTTCACATGGTCATTATGACCATCTTGATTTTCCAACGTTGAAAAAACTAAATGGGAATCCATACTATTTTGTTCCCATTGGGATGAAATCTCTTTTTATAAAAAAAGGTTATCAAAATGTAAGAGAAATGAGCTGGTGGGAATCGTTTGAATATGAAGGGATTAAAATTCACTTTGTACCAGCTCAGCACTGGACAAGAAGGACGCTTAACGATATGAATACTTCTCATTGGGGTGGGTGGATATTTCAAACTGCCGGTAAAACATTTTATTTTGTGGGGGATACAGGATATTTCTCAGGTTTTAAGGAAATAGCTGCACTTTTTATGATTGATATCGTATTTATGCCAATTGGTGCATATGAACCGGAATGGTTTATGGCAGTCTCGCATATATCTCCTGAAGGTAGTGTGAAGGCATTTATTGAACTAGAGGCGAAGCAATTTGTTCCTATGCATTATGGTGCTTATCGGCTGGCAGACGACACAGGTCCGGAAGCCTTAGAACGTTTACTGAGTGAGGAAAAGACTCCAGCTGCCAAAGGAGCAATTGAAGGTTTTATCAATAGGGGAAACTGTGATGTAATATGTACTAGGGGGAAAATTAACTGCCAAACAATTGATACTACAAAAGATATTAATGGATATCTAATGCTCTTTTTAATCTAACTGTCACCACTTTCAATTCCAATAAAGAGGTTAAGTGGCTTGATAATATAGGGATAGCTTTTACGATTTTTTTATTTACTCTTTTATTTAATTGGTCAAATAACCTTATAAATGGAAGAAAGACAGGTGAAATTTATTAAGGAAGACTTATGCTGAAGGGGTTAGAAATATGATATTAGTCAGTTCCTGCTTAGCGGGGTTGAAGGTGAGATATAACGGCACGCACAGTTTAAATAATGAAATAACTAAACTTGTAGAAGAAAATAAAGCTATTACAATATGTCCAGAGTTACTCGGTGGATTTTCAACTCCTCGAGAACCTGCTGAAATAATAGGTGGAAACGGAGAGGATGTACTCAATGGGAAGGCTAAAGTGATTGAAAAATCAGGAAAAGATGTTACGGATCTTTACATAAAAGGAGCTTATGCTACACTCGAAAAAGCTTTAGAAATCAATGCGACAATAGTGGTCCTAAAGGAAAATAGCCCATCCTGTGGCAGCTTAAAGATTTATAACGGCGAATTCATTGGTAAAAAAATTGAGGGGATGGGCGTTACTTCTGCTTTATTAAAAAGAAATGGATTAAGAGTAATTTCAGAAGAACAATTTGCTGAAACCTTTCTTTAGCTGCTGAATTCAAGATTTCTACAGCTTAAGGTAACGGGGAGCATACTTAAACATCGGCTGCAACCACAGCCGGTCTTTTTTATTCAGTATAGGGGCAGGTTAATTTTCAAGAAAGCTATTAAAGTAGATTTTTTTTCGGATTATTATCTTTTGTTGAATTAAGGGGTAATTTCCAGTCTATGCAGAATATATTTATGAAGTATTCAAGTGAGGAGGATGAATATGTTTCAAACATTAGATGGTTTCTTTAAATTATGGAATTTTGAAGCAGATGCCACTCAGAAAATTCTTAATCAGCTTACAGATGAGTCCTTATCCCAGGAAGTTACATCTCAAAATTGGACATTAGGAAGAATAGCTTGGCATACTGTAACAGCGATTGGTGTTATCTCATCCCGAACTGACCTTACCCTTGATGCACCTACAGAAGATTACCCTGTGCCAACCTCAGCAAGATTCATCTCTGATAGCTATCAACAAGCAAGGAATGCTTTTTCGCAAGCAGTAAAAAATCAATGGAGTGACAAAAATCTCGGTGATGAACAAGATGTTTTTGGCCAGAGATTGTCCAATCTTGAACTGTTAACTTTTTTGATTCAACATCAAATTCACCATCGAGGGCAAATGACCATTTTGATGCGACAAGCAGGTTTAACCGTCCCTGGTCTTTATGGTCCATCAAAAGAGGAATGGGCTTTAATAGGCAGGGAAGCTCCTAAAATGTAATCAAAATTTTTGGGAGATAAATAATGTGAACTTTTGATAAAAGAATAATAATTTACATTAGGGTTGCTAACTGGAGCAGCCTTTATTTAATTGTGAAGGAATATACTTAAGCTAAAGGGTGTGATTGTTCAAGAAGAGTAGTCATTTTCAAAGCAGAGCAGTATGGCTTATTACGAATTCTGTATGCTAACTAATCATATTTATGGTGTAAATGTTTATATATGATTGAAGGACTTTATTGTTGATTTGGAGTCAAATAAAAAAAGATAACAAAGATTTGTAATGAAGATAAGTTTTGATGTTGTGGAAGTATTTTCAATATAATGAAAACATACTTTATTTTTATATTTTACGTTTTCGCTAATCGAACAAAGTACGAACTACCAAAACATATTTATGTTCTATCTCAGCTGCTGAATTAGGCAGCTTATTCTTATTGTACTATAGGTGCGGGATAGTTGAAGTAGCAGAATAATAAGGAGGAAAGTGGGAATTATAAGGGAAAAATAAGGAGCCCTCAATAATGATAAGACCTTCTGACCAAATAATAAAATTAATAAATGAACAGTATAAATCAATTGATGATGCTCACTCTAGTTTAAGTGAAATTTGGCTAAAGGATATTCTATTCTCTTTCGGATGGATGACAACATTTCTTTTAACAGTGGTCCCTTGGATAATATGGTTTATTTTTAGGAATAAAGAGAGTTCTGCCCGTTTAATGTTAGGTGGTTTGTGGGCAATGCTAATTTCTTCATGGCTGGATTACGTTGGGGTAACTCTAGGACTTTGGAGATACTATAATAAATTAATCCCGTTAATGCCGGACTATATTGCATGGGATTTTGCACTTATGCCAGTTACTATTATGTTCTTTTTACAAATAAAACCTCAGGTAAGTCCAATAATAAAAGGGCTAATCTTTGCAGGCATTACAGCATTTATAGCCGAACCTCTTTTCTTATGGATAGGTTTTTATAAATATCCTAGGTGGAACTCAATCTTTTCATTTCCATTCTTTTTTGTCATTTTTCTTATTGCTCATAAACTGGCTCATAGTTCGGCAATTAAACCCCTTTTTTAACCTAAAGGGTCATTAACTTTGAAATTGCTTCATTAGTGGATATTACAAAATTACCAGGATACCAAATGGAGAATATTTTCATTCCCCAAGGCTTTCTTATACTAAATAGAGAGATTTTTTTCCAACTCATATAAAAAAACGAATAATTATTAACCCTAAATATCTGAATTATTTTAAATATTCAAACAAACCTTACACGAATACAGGTATTGAAAATAACAGGTATTTAGGAGGTATGGGATATGAAGATCAATAGAATCGATCATGTGAGTATAAATGTAAATGATCTTTCAGAGGCTAAAGCGTTTTTTCTTGATTTAGGACTTGAAGTGCAAGCAGAATGGGAATTGGACGGGGAACAGCTGGACAGAATAGTTGGGCTTGAGGGTGTTAAAACGGCCTGTGTAGGATTAGGGATGCCTGATGGTCAGACATGGATAGAGCTAGTCAAATTTTATACACCTTCAGATGAAAGTGATTTTCAGCAGCCTCTTGCAAATACGCTGGGTATCCGGCATATTTGCTTTGCTGTGGAAGATATTGAGGCTATTGTTGCAAAATTGAAGGAGAAAGGCACGGAAATCTTTAGTGAGATACAGCAATATGAAGAGAGTTATAAATTATGCTATGTTCGTGGTCCAGAGGGAATTATTTTAGAGTTGGCGGAGAAAATCGGATAAATAGTGAATGGGACGTTAAATGATTTAGACCTCCAACTTCTTAGACTTCTTCTTAAACTCTCGGATGCGATAAATAAAGAAAGGGATTGGCAGCTGCGATCCCTTTTAGTTGTAGTGCCAACAAAGAGGGAATCCCTAACAAAGAAAACTCGCCAATTTTGTGGCGAGTTTTGCTTTGTTATTCCATTTAAAATATCAAATGTAAAAGAAGCTTTTTATTTCTTAGAATTAATCTTTCTGCGGTCGCCAGGAAGAAAAATGTTTCTCTAATAATCCAACTAACCCGGAAAGGATAAGACCAGTTATCGTAATAACAAATATCCCAACGAACATTCTGGCTGTTTGTAAATTCTGGCCATCAATGGTTAATTGAAAACCAATCCCCGCAGATGAAGCAAATAATTCACCGACTACAACCCCGATCAAGCCTTGTCCAATACCCAGACGTATGCCTGCCAATAAGAACGGTACGGTCGAAGGCAAAGCAATTGTTTTAAAAATTTGAAACTCGCTGGCTGTAAAGGTGCGAGCGGCTTTTATCAAGCTTTGGTCCAGTGTTTGCATGGCTTTTTGAGCATTTAAAACAATTGGGAAGAATGCCATCAAAAAGACAATCAGCATTTTCGATTCCACCCCAATCCCCAGCGCAATAACGATTACAGGTAATAAAGCTACTTTTGGTGTTACATATAATCCGGAGATAAATGGGTTCACAATGGCATTGAAGACTTTATTCCAGCCCGAAAGTACACCAATAGGGATCCCGATTAAGACGGCGAAAATAAAGCCTATTGCAAACTCATAGCCGCTTACGCCCATATTGCTCCAAAATGCAGGTTCCTGCACCATTACAACAGCAGCTTGAAATATCTCGGAAGGGGAGCTTACAAACAGAGGATCAATCCATTCTTTATTAGAGACTAATTCCCACCCTAGAATAAATAATGCAACCGAGATGACACTTATTACGATAGTAAAGTCTTTCTTTCTTATAGCTTTTGGCTTTTCTTTTATGAGCTTCCTTGTTTCCTGAGTAATTTCAGTGTTTGCCATGTCCCGCTCCTTTCCCTTTAATGAAAACCTTGTTTAGTAGATTCTTTTTCTATCAAAGACCAAATATAATCTATTTGTTTTAAGAATTCAGGATCTCTTTTTATAGTTAAATCCCTTGGTCTTGGAATTTTTACATCCACTATATCGACAACCCTGCCTGGTCTTGCTCCAAATACGAATACTCGGTCAGCCAAATATACCGCTTCATCTATTTGGTGGGTAATAAACAAGCTTGTTTTCTTAGTTTCATTCCAGATTCGAAGCAACTCCTTTTGCATAAATTCCCTTGTTTGAGCATCAAGCGCAGAGAATGGTTCATCCAGTAATAATAGAGAGGGCTCTACTGTCAAAGCTCTTGCAAGATTAACACGCTGCTGCATACCTCCAGATAATTCATGCGGATAATGATTCTCGAATCCTTTCAGTCCAACCATCTCAATATACTCTTTCGCCTTTATCTTTGTTTCCTCGGACACTCGTTTTTGAATCTCAACGCCATATAGCACGTTCTGAATAACAGTACGCCAAGGGAAGAGACTAGGCGTTTGAAAAACAACAGATCGGTCAATGCCCGGTCCATTTATTTTTTTTCCATCGAGTAAAATGGAACCGCTGCTTGGTTTTATTAGACCCGCCACTGTATTTAAAAAGGTTGTTTTCCCACATCCGCTGGGTCCAACGATACAGATAAATTCGCCGTCTTTGATATTCAAATTAATATCTTGCAGTGCAATGACTTCTGCGCCCGTTTTATTGTTCACATAAGTTACGCCGAGATTCTTTGATAAAAGTTTTTCTCTTTGTTCAATCGCTGTTCCACTCAAAATATTCACCCCTTTTCATAATGAATTATTTAGGAAAGGCTTCATCGATATATTCATTTGTCCAAATAACACCAGGTTCTGTATTTTGCTCTTTCGTAATTCCAGTTAAATCGCCAAATTCAACCAAAGGAACTTGAGCATTATCCCAGGATTCTTTAGTCATTTCTCCATAACCCTGGAATGTATCCTTTAAATCTATTAATGAATTCTCTAAAACCTTGTGGTCAGTTCCTTCGAAATAGGAGGCTATTGATTCTGCAGCTTCCTTTGGATTTTCACGAGTAAATTCGATTCCTTTTCCAATAGCCCGAACTACTTTAGCAGCTATGTCGGGGTTTTCTTCAAGATATTTGCGATCTGCAAATACAATTTCCCACACCATGTTGGCATATGTGGGTTCTTCACTGGCCTTAATCACTAAATCTCCTACACGTTCATCCTTGACTTGTGCCGCAAATGGAGGGGAGCTGATTCCACCTGAAACAACGCCTTCCTTCATACCGCCAATTTTAGGTCCAGTGCCCGCTAATTTCACCATTTTTACTGAGGATGAATCAACGCCATGTAATTGCATTAAATATCTCGTATAAATGTCCCCTGAATCACCTACTACATTTGTTCCGATGCTTGCGCCTTCTAATGCTGCAACACGGTCTTTTAGAGGGGCATCCATTTTTATTTTCTTTTCCGCTATGTATTTATTCGATAAGGCAATCTCAAAGGTGAGCGCGGAATTTAAAGATTGAATGGCTACAAGATCTTCACCTTTTTCCAGTGGTACAAACATACTTCTGGGGCCAGAAATGGCAAATTGAGCTTGTCCTGATAATACCGAAGCAATAACTTGTGAACCACCGCCGCCAGAGGCAATTTCAGCTTCAATTCCTTCTTCTTTCAAAAAGCCTTTTTCAACTGCTACATAAAAAGGTGCCAATGAGAGAATTCTAGCTGGTTCAGAAAAAGTAATTTTGGTCAATCCCTTGTCATCTTTCCCGGTTCCATTCGTTGCTTGAGAATTTCCGCCGCCAGAACATCCTGCTAAAACTAAGACTAAAACTGCGAGAAGCACTGCTACACTTTTCTTGATAATCATTTAATCCCTCCTAGAAATTTTATTTATATGAAAAACACCAAGGAGTGTTTTATATATAAAACAGTGTTTTAACTTTTATTTTCTAAATTATATCATTATTTTTTCAAAATTTAAACATTTTATAAAACCAATTGAATAGTTAGGATGTTTATTGAGTACAAGGAGGGATAAGAGGAAACTTTTTTATTTGGAAAAGAAATAAGTCTGATAGGGGATATAGATTTATTCAATTTTTCAATAGAAGGGGGGGAATTTATGTCAAATAGATAGCTGCTCTTATAACCGTTACACAACAGCGAATAGATGGAAGGGAGGTAAGTTTCTCTAGAAGCGAATGAATCTTAAAGGATTTCGCATACTCCATTACAATCAACACAGTATATTAGATTCGAAAAATAGCTTATGTAAACAAAACAGACACACTGAACAATCAGTGTGCCTGTTCCTGCTTTAAGAGGTAATTCTAGATTTGCGGATTCCATCATATATACTGATTGCTGCATAAATGACGAAGATGATGAAGATGCCGCTGAGCAGCCAGCTTTTAAATTGCCCGGCTGACATGGAAAATAAATCTGCCATGAATGCTGTAAATTCCTGCTGGAGCAAATTCGGGTTCAGCAGGATAAAGGTGAACACGACGGTGCTCAAAAGTTCAAGAACGGTGTTGTAGAGTGCCATTCGTTTCGTCCATTGGCCAATGATTAATTTGTAGAGGGCGAGCCCTGCTTCGAGCGCAATAATCACTACAACGATCGGCCAGTATCCCAGCAGAACATCCTGGTTGATTGCAGGAATTTTGAACTCCAGTCCTTCACCCCCGCCTCGATAGACACCAATCAGACGGTCGGCATAAAAGTAAAGGGTTGCCCAAATGGCGGTCCACATTAAGCTTCCGAACACCTCAACCTTGCCAATGGCTTTTTTCTTCGGAATATAGGTGATGCTTTTCAGATCATCCGGAGTCCACGGTTTTAAGCTTGGGGACAAGGGGTGCTGGTCTTTTCCTTTATCAACCCTTTCAATAATGGCGAAGACAATGGTCAGCCAGAAAAATACCTGGATGGCTACTTCAATAAGTCTCCAAATTCCGTAGCCCATTAATTCGAGAAGGGCATTAAGGATCGTTTCGTCCTGGTTAAAATTAAAAATAAACTCGGCAGCAAGCGAAATTAATGAAATTGCTGCGGCGATCGGCAGGATCATTTTCAAAAGTGATACATATACATCAAAATAGCGCGGCCCGATCAGATGCATCGGCTGATCCCGGTATCCTGCTGCTAAGGCTGCTGGACTGCCCAATTTGCTGAGGACCTCTTTCACATCTTCCTCATTGTAATCATCCGGAAGCATATCCCCGATAGTAGACTGCAGCTCAAGTGCGATATCCCCACGGCTCTTTTCAGGCAGCCTCCTGGTCACTTCCTGTGTATATACGTCAATTAAATTCATCTTCCTCATCTCCCTTCAACAGTCCGAAAAGCTGTTTGGAATTCTTTATCCATTCTTCTCTCAATTGCAGAAATGTCTCCAGACCCATGTCGCTTAAAACATAATACTTTCGCGGCCGGCTCTCCGTATGATCCCAGCTGCTTGTTACAAGTTCCTGTTTTTCCAGACGCCGCAGCAATGGATATAGTGTGCTCTGATCAATATTGATGCCGGAGTCCTCCAGTAACTGAACCAGTGAATAGCCGTATTGCGGTGTCCGAAGCTGGCTCAGCACTGCCAGAGTCAATGTCCCTCTGCGCAGTTCGGTTGTTAACGAATTCAGCAGCGTGCTCATTTCCTCACCTCGCTTGATATACTATATGTCATACACTATGTGGTTTATACTATGTATCATACAGTATGATTGTGATAAAAACAATAAATTTTTTGAACCCAGTTTTTTGGACAGGGTATTTAGCCCAGGAACAGCCTTTTCGTTTTTTGTGGAGGTTTTTTATAAATAAAGCTTCACATGTAAGACGCAAGGAGATTTTCTAATGAGCTAATAGCGAGGAGCAGGTGAGGAATAATTAGCGCATACTTTTAGGTGATTGACGGAGATGGCTATAGAATATTAGGCTCCAATTCCTGCGAACTTATATTAGTGTTTTCTATTCTTAAGAAAGCGGATTATCAAGAGACATTCGATTATAACCCAAATGGGGGGACTGTTGAACGTGTATAAAAACAACTCCAAAATCAACTTGTATAGCAGCTTTTGGAGTTGTTTTCTGTGGTTGAATATGAAATAAATCTAAAATGAATATATGGTAACACTCTAATTAATGATTTAATAAATAGTTAGACGCTACTTTATTTAGATAATATGAGAAACCAATTTGCTGTTGTTCTAACATGTTTCTGTGGAAATCGTCTGCTATGAAAAGCTCTGTCTGATTAAGAAAATCCTGAGGTGTTGATGGAAGGCCCTTTCTTTTTAGAAATGTTAGATGTTCTTTTACACGATCCAAGACTTGAGAAGCATTTGCAGAGTAGCCTTCTTGTAAAAAATGAATCATATCCTCATTGAATGATTGTGCTTCCATCGCCGTATCGTTGATGAATTCAACATCAATTGTTTGACTTGATAGATCAAAATCATATTCATTTTTCAAATGTTCAGTTTGG
>NZ_JCAXER010000051.1:0-14138 GCF_059758675.1 Cytobacillus sp. GQ23 | reverse complement strand
GCAGGAAAGCTGCCAGGCTCCTTTTTTTGATGGTCCACAGTCATGGAAAGATGGCGAAGAATTGGGAAGGCTCGAAAAAGCCCGGCCAAAATGCAGGCAGCCGGACACCAGCATAATTCGAAGGCGCATCAGCAAAGGACTGAGAGTCTGAACCCCAAATGGCCAAAGAACCAAAATAATAGATTTCTAAAATACCCAAATAAAAAAGAGGCTTCAAAAAAGCCTCTTCATCCATTTTTCTCTATTTTTAATGCTGGTTCCTTCTTTTTGTTCTGACATTCAGGACAGATTGGCTTGTTTTCAAGAAAAACGGTCCGCTCATACAAAGATAATTCACCGCACCAGCTGCAGCAAAGGATTTCGCTCATAAAATCCCCCCTTTGTATCATCCTATTTACGTTTGGCCATATTTATTCTGCAGATTCAGTATAAAGTTTGGATAAGCACAATTTCGGGTATAAATACAGCAGAGGTGATATTCATGAAAAAGAAAGAATTAGATAAGGATTATACACCGAGAAACAGCTCAATGGCCGAAAATATTGAAGAGATGGAAAACCTGGGCAAGCAGATGGAAAATTTGCGGACCAATAAAGAATTAAAAGAGGATTATAATAAATATCCGGATCCCATTCAGAATAAGGACAAAGACAAGAACCTTCGCTAATCGCGGGGGTTTATTTTTGTTTAATTAGGAATATCCCATATTAAAAAATGGGCTTGTCCAAAAGATACTACGAACGTCTTATTGTCAAAATTATTTGTAAATTATTTTGTCTTCTCGCATATGATAGAGTAATAAACACTTATTTATATTGGCTCATTAATAACAGAATGACTGCCGGAAAATGAGTCTATGAAAAGAAGGCAGACGGCTGAATTGGGGATGTTTCATCTTTTTTGACACTCGCGATATTGTATGTTGGAAAGCTGTAATGTGTGAGATTTAATTTAAAAGGAGGGGTTAACATGACGAATGTCAATAACCATCAGTTTGTGATTTCCCAAGAAGATTGGTCCCTCCATCGCAAAGGCTATGATGACCAGCAGCGTCATCAGGATAAAGTCCAGGAAGCAATCCGCAACAATTTGCCTGATTTAATAACGGAAGAAAACATTGTAATGTCGAACGGGCGTGAAGTGGTGAAGATACCGATTCGCTCATTGGATGAATACAAAATCCGTTATAACTATGATAAAAACAAACATGTCGGCCAAGGCGATGGAGATAGCCAGATTGGAGATGTAGTGGCGCGTGACGGATCCGGCAGCCAGAAAGGACCCGGAAAGGGGCAGGGGGCAGGCGACCAGGCAGGCGAGGATTATTTTGAAGCAGAAGTTTCATTGATGGAAATTGAAGAAGCTTTATTTAAACAATTGGAATTGCCTAATTTAAAGAGAAAAGAGCAGGATGAAAATATTATTGAGGATATTGAATTTAATGATATTAGAAAGACTGGATTAATGGGTAACATTGATAAGAAGAGGACCATGATGTCTGCATTCAAGCGCAATGCAATGAAGGGAAAGGCGGCATTCCACCCGATTTATAAAGAAGATTTGAAGTTTAAAACCTGGAATGAGATAATAAAACCTGATTCTAAGGCTGTCGTACTTGCAATGATGGATACGAGCGGCTCAATGGGGATCTGGGAAAAGTATATGGCCAGAAGCTTTTTCTTCTGGATGACGCGGTTCCTGAGAACCAAATATGAAACTGTCGAAATTGAATTTATTGCTCATCATACTGAAGCAAAGGTAGTTTCAGAGGAAGATTTCTTTTCCAAAGGAGAAAGCGGAGGAACGATTTGTTCATCTGCCTACCGAAAAGCGCTTGAATTGATTGATGCTAAGTATGACCCGCGCAAATACAATATTTACCCTTTCCACTTCTCAGACGGTGATAACCTAACCTCTGATAATGCACGCTGTGTCAAGCTGGTGGAAGAACTGATGAAGGTCTCCAATATGTTTGGATACGGTGAGGTCAACCAGTATAACCGCCACTCGACCCTGATGTCCGCCTATAAAAATATTAAGAATGAAGATTTCCGATATTATATTCTTAAGCAAAAAGCAGATGTATTCCATGCGATGAAGAGCTTCTTTAAAAGGGAAGAGGATAACAAGAAATATGCGTAAGAGAGGGGAAACCTCTCTTTTTGTTTCAGCAAAAAGCCCCCTTTTCAGGGGGGTTATGCTATTTAAGCCTTTCCTTGGCAAGCTGCTCATCTCTATTTAATTCTGAGCTGATTTTTATCGCTGAATTAGTTGAAGTCTGAACACGATTATGATTCTCATTGACACAGCATGTACCTGCGGATTTATCTGCAAGTGTCTTGATATCCGATTCATGGACAGCCTCCCGGGCTGAAGCACTCTCCAAATATCCTTCAGAGTTTTCAGCATTGATCCTCTGATTGTCCTGAGGGGACCCAGGATATTGCCCATAATAGTCAGCGATTAAAACATATTTTCCATCAAAAACCATGCTTGCGTACTGATCCAGATCATGTTCATCAAACCGTGTACCATCTTTTTTATCAGGATCAATTCCGGAACTTGTGTCCGGGTCTTCCCCCATGAAAAGAGCTTTAACTGAATCAAGAAAACGCTGATTGCCCAGTTCCTGAGATCCGACTATTCGCAAGTTTACTCCGTAATTGTCTGCAAAGGCTTCAAGGTTTGCTCCATCCTTTGAGACGATCACAAGATTTTCCTTCTGATACCCATTTGACCCTGCGCCTTCAATGGCCTCTTTAAGCTCTTGCTGTGTATCGTATCCGCCTATTAATATATTCTTCTGCATATTTTTCACTCCCATTGTCATTTGATATTTTTTTATTTTCCCTGAATTGCAGGCGGGGAAACCTTCTTTTACTTTTGAAGGGCAGGGACCATTAATACAGCAGATGGGCCTTAATCTTTATATGGGACAAGCCGTATATATTAATAAAACGCAAAGAATACAGTATGATAAGGATATAAAAACTGAAATGTATTGCTGCTGGAGGTGGGCAGAAATGGAGATTGAGAAACTGGCTAAAAGGCTGAGGAACAGAACCCCCATCATTTTAGGGAGTGAGCGATATTCGAAATTCGCTATTTTGCTTCCGCTGGTTGAGATCAATAATGAGGTTCATGTCCTTTTTGAAGTGCGTTCATTAAAAATGAGAAGGCAGCCTGGGGAGGTATGTTTCCCCGGGGGAAGAATAGATCCGGAAGATAGGGATGAAGAGCATACGGCCATCCGTGAAACCTCTGAGGAACTCGGTGTGGATGAAGACAGCATCACAGATGTTTCCCCGCTTGATTACATGATTTCTTTTGGCCAGATTATTTACCCTTATGCAGGCATAATCCAAAACCCGGAGCAGATTGTGCCGAACCCTGATGAAGTAGAAGAGATCTTTACTGTCCCTCTTTCATTTTTAAAAAACGTAAAGCCGGAAACATATCACGTGAATTTTAAAGTAGAGCCGGAAGAAAATTTTCCTTTTGACTTGATTGCCGGAGGAGAAAATTACAATTGGCAGACAAGAAGAGCAGAAGAAGTATTTTATTATTTTCAGGATAAGGTCATCTGGGGGCTTACAGCCAGGATTCTTAAGCACTTTCTTGAAATCATAACGGATACCAGGGAAAGTGAAAGCGTTTGAAGAAAATAATTTATCAAAAAAAAGGTTGACGCAGTCCTTAAAAATGTTTATCATTCATATAAATTGAATACTTAGAAACTTCTTATCAAGAGAGGCGGAGGGACTGACCCTATGAAGCCTCGGCAACCAGCATTTATGCACGGTGCCAAATTCAGAGGAATACATTTTCCGAAGATAAGAAGGCGGAATGAACGGATAGTAAATTCAAACCCCTTCTTGTCTGTAATGGACGGAAGGGGTTTTTTGTTTTACGGCAGGCACGATAAATTGTATCCAGGGGGAATGAGAGATGTCAGTGATAACGATTGGGCTATTGGGGTTTGGAACAGTTGGAAAAGGAGTATATGAAACGATCAGCAAACATCAGGGAAGGCTACAGGCGGTATTAGGGAAAGAAGTGAAGGTCGCAGCCATCCTTGTTAAAAATGTGAATAAGCATACTTTGCCTGATGATGAGGTGCTTTTAACAGATGACTTTCAAGATATCATTGAGCTTCCAAAGCTTGATGTCGTAATTGATGCCATTGTTGGCAGGGAACCGGGCTATACATATTTACGCCAGGCAATATCGAGAGGATGCCATGTCATTACAGCCAATAAGGAAATGTTTGCATTTCATGGAAGTGAGCTTTCGAGGCTTGCAAAAGAAAAGAATGTATCACTGGGATTTGAAGCAACTGTCGGCGGCGGAATTCCCATCATTCAGACCATCAAACAGCTGCTGAATGCCAACCGGATAGAACGAATTGAAGGAATATTAAATGGCACATCCAATTTCATTTTGACAAGTATGAGGGAGGAGAATTTATCATTTGAAGAAGCACTGAGAATAGCTCAGGAAAAAGGTTATGCAGAAGCCGATCCCAAAAATGATATCGAAGGATATGACGCCTTTTACAAAGCAGTTGTTCTAAGCGAGCTGGTATTTGGGAAAGCGCCGGCACAGGAATACTCTGTCAGAGAAGGTATTACTGATATTACGATTGAGCAAATTACTTTGGCTGATTCGCTGGGCCTGAAGTTCAAGCATGTAGCATCCATTCAGAAGGAAAAAGATTCTATCCGCTGTACAGTAAAGCCGGTCCTGACAGGAGAAGCACATCCTTTGTACAGAGTAGAAGGCGTGCAAAATGCCGTTTCCATCGATGCAGATATTGTCGGAAATATCAGCCTGCAGGGGCCAGGAGCAGGCATGTTCCCAACGGCAAGTGCAATTATTGAAGATTTAATTCATGCAGGAAAAGCCGATTTTCCTTCAGCATTTGAGGAAGCAGTATCGGAAGAGAACGTTGTTGAACAGCAGATCTGGGTTGTATTTGGTAATGCTGAGCAAACAGAGCTGCCAGAGGGAATTGAAATCATCAGCAAAGTGTCAAAAGAGGCTGTGATTGTTAAGGCATCTGCAGAAGCTGTGTCATTATTAGACAGATCTGATTGGAAGGCATATCAAGTGCTTGGAGATTATGCACATGATGCGGTGAAGCATAAGCAGGTTCAGCCGGTCTAAAAAACAGAAGGGGCAGCTTACGAGCTGCCCCTTCTGAAGTATAATTTGAGATGGTGGATACTAAGCCTGCTGTTTATTCAATAATGGATTATTTAATCCTGAATACAGGTCTTTAACATGAACTGTTACTATCTTAGCGCCAATCTGGACATGGACCATATTATCAAAAACGGCTGTTACCAGGCCGTTTAATGAAACATTTGCACCAATATTGAGATCTTTGCCGGGAGATTTAACATTTTTCTTGTTTGCCATCCGTAACACCATCCCATTCCAATTTATTGAAACTTATACATAGAATATTGCCTTTTTATAGTAAAATAAACGCTTTAATCAAAAATGTCCAGTAAAATTGCTTGTTTTTTTATCGACAAATTGTATTGAAATTAGACACTTATCTAAAAACTGTTGATGGTACATCGAACTGTCTCCATAGGAAGATGAAGAAAAGAATGGACAGCCCCCATGCTGCAGCTGGCCGCTTGAAATGCACCCAGAGGATAATAAACATAACAGCATTGAAAAGAATCGACCATTTTAAATTCCATCCATTATCATACTTTATCAATTTTAATTTGATGTCAACAATCTCATTAACCGTATAGAGAAGGACCCAGCCAGAGATATAGAGCAGTTTTTTAATAAGGTTGCCTGCAGGGAATCTATACAAATAGATTAAAATGGTGGCAGGATACTTTACAGCGATAATGGATAAACTGACATGGGTGTTTGTAAGATTCGCTTTCTCATCGATTCCCTGCGGGTCATAAGTCCACATCGGGTAGATATCTGAGAGCAGATATAAATATAAAAAGTCCCCTAATATGAAAAAAAGCATGGTGGGGTAATATATTTTCCAATTTCTCCAGTCACCCCACTTCCATAGAGCGAATATCCACAAAAAAGCATAAAGAGCATTCATTCCATTCACCTCTTCTCTGAATGTACATTTATTCCTATTATTTCCAGTCCGTGGAGAAACAATGTAATCCTTTGGTCATCAGGGTATACGGCTAAGACAAATTAAAAAAGCCGGAAAACCTCATGTGTCTGAAAAGGTTTTCCGGCAGTTGCTGTTATTTTCTGTTCCGTGAAACATAGGGACTTTCAGCACTCCAGAATCTCCAGGGATAATCCCGTGCTTCTCCGGAGTTATCAATCCCGATTCGCGGTCCCTGTTTGATTTCTCCGGGAGGGATTCCTTTAGCAATCATTAGAGGAGGGCTGGTAAAATGTCGTCCATAATCATCTATTGTAATACCGAGAGCTTTAGTTAATTTACCAGGTCCGTTGGTGAGATTTCTCAGGTCTTCCATCTTGCGTCTTTGCTTCATTAACTCAAGTCCGTCGACAGGTTCAACCCCTCTGATCAAAACAGCCTCCGGTTTTTCCTTTGGACCGCTCACCACATTAACGAGGCAATGGGTATGCATCACATAAGTATAGACAAAACCGGGTTCATTGAACATGACTTCTGTCCTTTTGGTTCGCCTGTTCCCAAAACTGTGTGCTGCTCTGTCCTCCGGGCCCATATAAGCTTCTGTCTCAACAATATAGCCCGAGGCAATTCCTTCTTCCGTTTCTTTGATCAATAAGCAGCCCAGAAGTGCTTCAGCCAGCAGAAGGGTCGGCTTTTGGTAAAAGCTTTCTGGAAGCGGGGCATATTGTATTATTTCCTTCATAGTCAATCTCTCCATTAAGTATTATTAGTGCTGCAGCTTCGTGTCCTATGTTTTTACCCTTTGCTATTTTTTCATAACCATACCTGCAGTATAATAGCAAAAGGAATAAAGAACAGGATGTGTACATGAATGAATAAAAATATCGGATTTATCGGATGCGGAAAAATGGCTCAGGCGATAATCGGGGGTATTATAAAATCTGATCTGGTGAATGCAAGGCAGATTATTGCATCAGCGAAAACGGAGAAGACGCTTGCTGACGTTAAAAGCAGATGGGATATACAAACACGTTTATCTAATAGGGAAGCAGCGGAGGAAGCAGATATCCTGTTTCTTGCAATTAAGCCTGATGCACATGCTGAGGTTATTGAGGAAATTAAAGATAGTATTCACTCCCACGCAATTATCATAACAATTGCGGCGGGCATAAGTCTTTCCTTCCTGGAAAAGTTATTTGATAGAAAAATAAAAGCAGTCCGCTCCATGCCGAATACTCCTTCTTTAGTTGGAGAAGGCATGAGTGTTCTTGCAGCGAATGAAGCATTATCTCATGAGGAGATGAAAGATGTAATCAGGATCTTTTCTTGTTTTGGAAGAGCAGCTGTTATGGAAGAAAAGAAGATGGATGCCATTCCAGCTATCAGTGGTTCTTCTCCCGCTTATGCTTATATGTTTATTGAAGCCTTGGCAGATGGCGGCGTAAAAGCAGGACTGCCCCGTGACCAGTCTTATGAGCTTGCAGCACAGGCTATATTGGGGGCAGCGAGAATGGTGCTGGAAACAGGGATGCATCCCGCGGAATTAAAGGATGAGGTTTGTACTCCGGGAGGTGCAACAATAGAAGCTGTTGCCGAACTGGAGAGAAAAGGATTCCGTGCAGCGGTGATGAGTGCAATGGATCAATGTTTTGAAAAGACAAAGGAACTATCTCTAAAAAATAATTAAACAAAAATATACTTACAACCAACCTGGCATTATATAATACTGTCGGGTTTTTGCCGCTAATTTGCGTAAAACTGGAACATCCACATCGAAATAGCATATATAATAAGAAAATTTAAATTTTAATTCCGACTTGACTCATAGGAATACATGAATTATAGTAAGTCATTATATAATATCTTTTGGGGAGGATCTGGTCCGATGAGTACAGGACTTATAATTTTAAATATCATCATTATGCTTCTGCTTTTAGGCGTATTATTTTTCATGCAAAAGAAGCATGTTTCATTTTCAAAGCGTGTGTTTACAGCGCTTGGTTTAGGAATCCTATTTGGTTTCGCGCTTCAGCTGATATATGGATCGGGTGCTGAGGTCATTGCCAAATCTGCAGACTGGTTTAATTTAGTTGGCGGAGGTTATGTCAAGTTCCTGCAAATGATCGTCATGCCGCTTGTCTTCATTTCGATTTTAGGTGCTTTTACTAAGCTTAAATTAACGAATAATATTGGAAGAATAAGTGTGCTTATTCTCGGTCTGCTGGTAGGCACGACCGCAGTTGCGGCTGCTGTCGGAATTGCAACTGCAGTAGGTTTTGACTTGGAGGCAGTCCAAATCAGCGAAGGCGATGCTGAGGCTGCCCGTGGTCAGCAGCTTGAAGAAACATATCAGGGCATTGAAGGAAGAACCTTCCCGCAGCAAATGCTTGATTTGCTTCCGGCCAATCCGTTCCTTGATTTTACTGGTGCAAGACCAACATCTACGATCTCGGTTGTTATTTTTGCAGCCTTTTTAGGAATTGCTTTTCTAGGTGTGAGAAGAAAATCACCAGAGCAGGCTGAACTCTTTGCAAAAATTGTGGATGCTTTCTACGCGATTATCATGCGTGTGGTTACGATTATATTACGATTAACACCATACGGGGTATTGGCAATTATGACGAAAACAGTTGCCATGAGTGACTTTAACTCTATTTTAAATTTAGGTAAATTTGTAATTGCTTCTTATGTGGCACTTGCCATTATGTTCCTGATTCACCTGATTCTTTTAACATTAAGCGGATTAAATCCAATCACTTATTTGAAAAAAGCATTCCCGGTTTTGACCTTTGCCTTTACGTCAAGAACAAGTGCCGGTGCATTGCCATTGAATATTAAAACGCAAAAGTCTCTAGGTGTTCCTGAAGGAATTGCTAACTTTGCAGGATCATTCGGCCTTTCCATCGGCCAAAATGGATGTGCGGGAATTTATCCGGCAATGCTGGCTGTAATGATTGCTCCAACTGTGGGCATTAACCCTCTATCACCAGGATTTATCTTTACACTCATTCTCATTGTGGCGATCAGCTCCTTTGGTGTGGCAGGGGTCGGCGGCGGTGCGACGTTCGCAGCGATCCTGGTCTTATCAGCCCTTGACCTGCCAATTGCGCTGGCAGGCTTACTGATATCCATTGAACCGCTAATCGACATGGGACGTACAGCCCTTAATGTCAGCGGCTCCATGACTTCCGGTATCTTAACGAGCCGAATCACCGGTGAAATGGATGGAAACCTTTATAACAATATGAATGAAAAAATAGAAGCAGAAGCATAAAGAAAAATCGACAGGTGCCTGGCACCTGTCGATTTTTTTCATTTGACGCTCCTTTGAATAACTGTCAAGGATGTCATAGCACCAACAAAAGTTATGGTAATAAATGAATAAAGGAATTTTTCCATGCCGACTATTTTTAATCCGCTTAAAATGACCAGGCCATCAATTGCGAATATTAAAGCGCCAATGTTAATAGGAAGAAGCTTGGTCATCAGCTGTGCAAGAAGGTCTGTGCCCCCTGTGCTGGTTTCGTAACGGAGCATCAGGCCTATCCCAAAACCGACCAGACATCCGCCTAAAATGGCGCTGGGCAATACGGAAAGCTCAAATTGCCCCCGCAAAGCCGATAGTAAATCAATAATGAAGGATGAAATCAAAAGGCCGTGGAGGCTATAGAAGAAGTATTTCCTCTCAAAAAACCAGGCAAGTCCATATAAAGGAATGCTTAAGACAATCATGCTCAATCCAGTGGGAAGTTCATAATAATAATGGAGGATCAGCCCTATGCCGATAATGCCGCCGTCAAGTAAATGGTGGGGTACAAGGAAGCCGTTAATGCCAATGCCTAATAATAAACTTCCTATTAAAGTTACCAGTAGCTTTTCGATCATTTACCCACCTCCCTGACCTGTCCATTCTATATATATCTATAGAATATGAATGGTAAGCGATGAAATAGAAGCAGTTTAATGCAAAAAAAGCTTGTCCGGATTGGACAAGCTAATTTATAAGGTCAGTTTAGTGCGGCAGGAACGCCAGCTGATAAAAGAATAATACTGCGAATAAGTAAACAAGGGGATGAACTTCTCTCCATTTCCCTTTTACCACTTTCATAAGCGGATAAGCAATAAATCCTAGGGCGATTCCTGTTGCAATGCTGGATGTAAGAGGCATGCTTAAGATAATCAGGAATGCAGGAAATGCTTCATCCAGTTCATTCCATTTAATGTGAGAAATACTGCCCATCATCAGGCTTCCAACGATAATCAGTGCAGGTGCAGTAATGGCAGCAAGACCTGATACCGCACTGACAAGAGGCCCGAAGAAAGCTGACAGCAGGAACAAACCTGCAACAGTCAAGGTTGTTAATCCTGTTCTTCCTCCCACTGACACACCAGTAGAAGATTCGATATATGCAGAAGTCGGACTTGTACCAAACATAGCACCTACAGAAGTAGCGATGGAATCAGACAAAAGGGCCTCACGTGCTCTCGGCATCGTTTTGCCTTTCATTAATCCGGCCTGCTGGGCAACGCCGATCATCGTTCCAGTCGTATCAAAAATCGTTACAAGCAGGAAGGAGAAAACAACAGCGTATAAACTGTGCTGCATCACATCACCAATTGCTTCAAATGGATTTAAAATGATGATTCCATCGGGAAGCGAAGGCAGTGAAACAAACCCCTGGTCAAAAGAAAGCTGTCCTGTAAAGAAGGCTATAAGGGCAGTGATAATCATGCCGAAAAATAAAGCCCCATTTATCCCAAGCGTCATAAGAATTAAAGTTACTGCAAGGCCGACAAGGGCAAGAATAGATTGAGGAGAATGCAGGTCTCCCAGTGCAACAAGATTTGTTGGATGGCTTGTAATCAGCCCGGTTAACCGCAAGCCGATAAAGGCAATAAATAAACCGATTCCCGCAGTAATTCCGTGCTTTAAGTTATCCGGTATTGCTATGATCAGCTTTTCCCGGAAAGGGGTAAGTGACAATATAATGAAGATAATACCGGCAATAAATACAGCCGAGAATGCGGTCATGTAATCAATATTTCCATGAGTGCCGACAACAGAGTAGGCAAAATAGGCGTTCAGGCCCATTCCCGGGGCGATGGCAATTGGATAATTGGCGAATAGCGCCATCCATAGAGTACCTATGACAGTCGCAATTATGGTTGCGGAAAAGACTTGCTCAAAAGGTACACCTGCATCAGATAAAATAACAGGGTTTACCACCACAATATAAACCATAGTTAAGAACGTTGTGATGCCTGCCAAGACCTCGGTCTTAACGTTTGTTTGATTTTCTTTTAATTTGAACATAAAAAGTCCCCCATAAACTATAACTTCTTTCAGGTTATATGTGTTAATGATAAATACGAACATTTAAAAAGCACAAATAATATAATATTCGTTTTTGATATAAATTTCAAGACCTTACTGTTATTATTCTTTATCTTATCTGTTTCATCCTAATACACAGAAAAAAGCAGCACTATTTCTTTTGCGAGATTTCCTTTCCGCAATATAAAAATGTGTTGATTATCAATAGAGTATGCTTATACACTAGTGTCAAACGATAACGAAATGGGGTTGGCCTATGTATGCAAATCTTAAAACAATGAACCTGAGTCAGCAGGCCGAATATTTAACAAAGGCCCTTGTGCAGATGGAGAGCTATAACCATTCAGATGGAGAGGGGCATAAAGCTGACTATCTAAAGGAAGTAATTTGTTCGTATCCATCTTTTAAGGCTAATAATCATTTAGTATGGACCCAGGCAATCCCCGGAGATGAACTGGGCAGAAAGAATGTTTTCGCCTTACTCAAGGGTAAGGAGACCAAAAAGACCATTATATATCTGGCCCATCTGGACACGGTTGGAACAGAGGATTTTGGTCCGATTCAGGACATGGCCCATGATCCCGATAAGCTTAAGGCGTTTTTTGAACAATATGATTCTGATCCGGAACTGAAGGAAGATGCCCAGTCCAATGAGTGGCTTTTTGGAAGAGGGGCATTGGATATGCAGAGCGGCATTGCTGTCCACCTGGCCAATCTCCTGTTTTTCTCGGAAAATCCCGGTGAATTGGATGGAAATTTGCTTGTTATGTTCAATGCTGATGAGGAGGGGGAGCATAAAGGAAGCAGAGCAGCACTTTCCGAACTGCTGAGACTGAAAGAAGAAATGGGCTTGGAGTATATGGCTGCCATTAATAATGACTTTATCTCACCATTATATGATGGAGATAACACTAAGTATATCTATACGGGTACAGCTGGCAAAATATTGCCGTGTTTCTCCATTTTCGGAAGGGAGACTCACGCAGGTGAAAGTCTTGCGGGAATTGACCCTACATTAATTGCTGCGGAGCTGACTGCGCGTATCAGTCAGAATTTTCAGCTGACTGAAAAGCTGGAAGGAGAACTGGTGCTTCCACCCAGCTGTTTATATATGCGGGATGATAAAAAACGCTATGACGTTCAGACAGCAGTAGGATGCAGGGTTTATTTCAATTACTTTTTCTATGAGAAGCCTCTGAAGCAGCTTTCAAAAGAACTGAGAATGATTGCAGAAGATGCGGCCATTGCTGTAGAACACCGCCTGAAAGGGGCATATAAGGATTTTCGGACTGTTAATAAGCTGCCGGAAAGACAGCTGGACTGGGGAACAGAAGTGACGGCTTTAGATGACTTTCTTGTCTACCTTGAAGAAAAGGGCATCGATACAGTGAGTGTGATGGAAGAAGCAAAAAATAAAAGCTCCCATATTGAAACAGATGCCAGAATGATTGCTTTTGATATTGTAGAAGCTCTCCACCAATCAGACCCTGAGAAGAAACCAAGAGTGATTTTATTTTATGGTACCCCATTTCTTCCTGCCAACACGATTGATGTGGCTGCAGAAAGAGGCAAGTATTTGAAAAAATGTCTGGAAGAAGTGCTTGCTGAGGAGACAAAGAATACAGGCGAGACATTCAAAGTCCGCAAATATTTCCCTTACTTATCGGACGGAAGCTTTTTATCTTTTGACGGCTCTGACGAGGATATCCAATCTCTTAAAAAAAATTTTCCTGCCTTGAAAAGCCTTTTTCCCATTCCATTAAAGGCGATGAGAGACTTAAATATACCTGTAATTAACCTTGGAGTCTATGGGAAGGCTGGACACAAATGGACAGAACGTGTTTATAAACCATATACTTTTGAAATTTTGCCTGAGGTTATTCGAAAGCTTACAAAAAGAATACTTGAAAAGCCGAGAAATTAAGTTACGCGCCTAGGGGCAGAAGTAACTTTACCAGGAAAATAGCGTCTAATGTAAGGAGAGAATTCGGAGGAGGTGACAAAATGATAAAGGCTGTAATATTTGATTTTGATGGGACGATTGTAGACACAGAATCTTTATGGTATAAGGTCTTTAAACAAATCCTGATGGAAGATTACAAATTTGACCTTGGGCTGGAGGATTTTGCGAAGGGTATTGGCACAACAGATGATATTCTTTTTGATTATATAGATGATAAGTTAGGTCTAAAGGTTAATCGCAAATCTTTACAGGAAAAAACGGAAAGAGCATTCCAGAGCCAAAGGGATATTTTAATTTTGAGAGATGGGATTCAGGAGCTGATAGGCAAATGCAGTGAAAAAGGCCTTAAACTTGGAGTTGCATCCTCCTCAGGCAGAGAGTGGGTTAAGCATTATTTAAAACATTTTGGAATAGAGGATCATTTTCAAACGGTCAAAACAAAAGAGGATGTAGAAAAGGTAAAGCCCAATCCGGCTCTTTACATAAAGGCACTTGAAGAAATGGGCGTTGAACCGGAAGAAAGTCTGGCGATCGAAGATTCTGTAAATGGATCAATTGCTGCTGTCCGGGCAGGAATGCACTGTGCAGCTGTTCCTAATGATGTGACGCATTTTCTTTCCTTTCATGAAAAGGTTATGCGGTACAGGGCTTTTTCTGAAATACCGATTGATGAACTGATAATGAGGCAAAGCTGAATATAAAAAAGGAGCAGACTTAGTCTGCTCCTTTTAATC
>NZ_JCAXER010000050.1:0-16198 GCF_059758675.1 Cytobacillus sp. GQ23 | reverse complement strand
TTTTGTTCGTTCAGTTTTCAAAGATCAATCCGTCGCTCAGAAGCGACTTTATTAATATATCATTCTCACGATTCAATGTCAACATCTTTTTTAATAGGATGTTTTCTCATTGCGTCGTGGTGACGACTTTTAATATATTATCACCGTTAAAAAGAACTGTCAACAGAAAAACTAAAAAAAATTCTAAAATAAAAACAGCCGCTTAATAACGGCTGTTAAATTAAATAATCCATGTCTGTATAGCAACAAGAGCAAACAATCCGGGAATACCCAAAAATCCGGAAATGGCCGAAGTGGCAAAGTTTATAGGAACATGAATGCCCATCTGATTGCCAAATGCATTTAAGAAAAATAATAAGAGTGCTCCTATGATCAGTTTAACGGCTCCCTGCCCTATAAATCTTACTGGTTTTACCGGGGCTCCTATAAAAAGAAGCACTAAAATTAATCCTCCCAGAATGGAGATCACTACAATAGGATCCAAAAGAAAAATCCTCCTTTCAGGAAACTTGTACTACTAATTTATGTTTAGTGTGTACAAAAAAGACCTTAGAGGAGGACAAGTATTTTGTTCTTGCGCAAAATAAATAACTACATTCTCACTTTAACATTTCTCTTTTTAGCTTCCCTGAATAGAAAAAAGTATTTCGCTTCGGCAAGCTTAGCCTGGCTGATTGCCTCCGGCGAGGGATCAAAGCTTTTTTCCACCAGTGATTTCTGATTGTTCCAATCTGATTTCAATCGGTTCAGCTGCTCCAGAAGCTTCTCATCAAACTCGCTGCGAAGCCATTTTTTTCTGCGAAAAAACATATATTCCGCCTCCATGCTTAGACTTCTCTTCTTCCCTCTAACGCTTTTGAGAGCGTCACTTCATCCGCATATTCCAGATCTCCGCCTACCGGCAGGCCATGGGCGATCCGGGTAGCCTTTATGCCGGACGGCTTAATCAGGCGGGAGATGTACATGGCTGTTGCTTCCCCTTCAATATTCGGATTGGTGGCAAGAATAATCTCCTGGACCGTCTCATCCTGAAGTCTTTTCAATAAATCAGGAATATTAATATCTTCAGGGCCAATCCCATCCATTGGAGAGATTGCTCCATGAAGGACATGGTACAGCCCGTTGTATTCCTTCATCTTTTCCATGGCAATCACGTCTTTCGGATCCTGGACCACGCAGATGACGGACCGGTCACGTCTCTGGTCCTCACAAATATAGCAAGGGTCCTGATCTGTGATATGGCCGCAGACAGAGCAGTAAGACAAATTTCTTTTCGCATTGACCAGTGCTTTCGCAAAATCCAGCACAGTATCTTCCTTCATGCTTAAAACAAAAAACGCCAGACGCGCAGCCGTTTTCGGGCCGATTCCGGGCAGTTTCATAAAGCTGTCAATCAGCTTGGATATCGGTTCAGGATAATGCATGTATGTTTCCTCCTATATGAAAAGGAAAAGCGCCGCGAGCATGATGGCTGATGGATAATTCATCAGACTATGTTCGCTGGCGCCCGGCCTGTCCGTGCTTCTAAGCACTCCTTCAGGACGTTTAATTAAAACATTCCCGGCAGGTTCATTCCTTTTGTAAATTGGCCCATCGTATCGTTTGTTAGATCTTCCGCTTTTTTCAGTGCATCGTTCGTTGCAGCCAGAACAAGGTCCTGCAGCATTTCGATATCTTCCGGATCCACAACTTCCTCTTTAATGTTAACTTCTAAAACTTGTTTATGTCCGGATACTATGACAGTCACCATTCCGCCGCCAGCTGTTCCTTCAATCCTTTTTTCGCCAAGCTCTTCCTGTGCCTGTGCCATCTTCTTTTGCATTTTCTGCATTTGCTTCATCATATTTTGCATATTTCCCATTCCACCGCGCATTTTACATTCCTCCAGCTAGTTTCTATTCTTTAATTTCAATTAATTCAGCGCCGAATAATTTGACCGCTTCAGCCACATGAGGTTCTTCCTCATTTCCGCTGAAGCCCTCGCCAGTCTCATCTCCGTCACGCTGGCTGCGCAGGAACTCTTCCCTGACACTTTGCCATTGTTCATCCGGAATGCCGACCAGCTGCATTCTCTTTCCTAAAAGCTCAAACAGGACATTCGCCAGAGTATCCAGGAACTTCGCATTATCCATGGCCATCTGACAATGAATTTCATATTTAAATTTAACGATAAGAGCTGTTTCTGACGCGGCTACAGGCTCTGCTTCATTGAGAAGAGCTGCCTGGGAGCGCATCTGGTTTTGAACAAGCAGGTTCAGCATTTCACCCCAGCGGCTCTTTACAGCCACCAGATCGTTTTTCGTTGCCTGCTTCAGTACTTCATTCACTTTCCCGACTGGTGCCTGGAATCCTTTGCGTGAACTTCTCTGCGGCTTTTTCTGTACAGCAGGAGCTCCATCATCTTTCACTGCTATGCCGTTTTTCTTTAACTCAGCAAGCTCGTGCTGAAGCTGTTCGATTTTTTGCATCAGCGGCTTGATGTCTGCAGCCTGTCCTGGTCTCTCACGCTGTTCAAGCTGGCACAGCTTCACAATCGCCACTTCCAGGAAAATTCGCGGATGGTTGGTCCACCTCATCTCCTGCTGGGCTTTGTTCAGCACTTCTATCAGCTCATATAGCTCTTCAGGCTCCACTTCACCGGCAAGCTGCTGGAAGTTCTCATCGAGCATAACTCTTTCTAATGATTCCTCCAGCCTTGGAGCAGCTTTATATAAAAGCATATCCCGGTAATACAGGATAAAGTCCTCTATAAAGCGGGAAGGATCTTTCCCCTGAAAAAGGAGCTCCTCCAGAAATTCCAGTCCCGATGCTGCATCCCTGTCTTTAACCGCTCTTGCCAGTTTATTTAAAAACCCCTGTGACACTGCACCCGTTACAGATAAGGCATCTTCCACTGTAACACGATCCTGGCTGAAGGAGATAGCCTGATCAAGCAGGCTGAGCGCATCGCGCATACCGCCTTCTGCGGCTCTTGCAATGATCTGCAGGGCCTGCTCCTCATAAGCTGCACCAGTTTCATCCGCAATCAGCTTCATTCTTCCTGTAATCGCCTGAGCCGTGATCCGCTTAAAATCGAATCGCTGACACCGGGAGATAATCGTCAAAGGAATTTTATGAGGCTCTGTGGTAGCTAAAATAAAAATAACATGCTTCGGCGGCTCTTCAAGTGTTTTTAACAGCGCATTGAAGGCTCCAATAGAAAGCATATGCACCTCATCGACGATGTAAACCTTGTATTTCACAGCGTTCGGGGCATACTTCACTTTGTCCCTGATATCCCTGATTTCTTCTACACCGTTATTCGATGCAGCATCGATTTCAATGACATCCGGAATCGATCCGTCTGTAATCCCTCTGCAGGCCGAACATTCATTGCATGGTTCAGTAACAGGTGCTTTCTCACAGTTAACAGCCTTTGCAAGTATTTTTGCCGCACTCGTTTTACCGGTTCCGCGGGGGCCGGAAAACAAATAGGCGTGTGATATCTTCTCCTGAAGCAGGGCGTTTTGCAAAGTCTTTGTCACATGTTCCTGGCCGACAACATCGATAAACTGCTGCGGGCGCCAAACACGATATAAAGCTTGATAACTCACTGACACGCCCCCTTCCTATGTATAGTCCTTCATCTATTATAACGTATCTAATTTCTTTTTTACAAAACCTAGAGCAAAAAATACAACAAAAAACCCATCCCGCAAAAGGATGAGTTTTAGTAACAATATAAACTGCCGTGCACCTTCCGTCGACTGGCGCCCATAGGCGTTACTTAAGCAGTTAGCTCGGCCCAGGCAACCCTGCGGCACATGGGAGCGTCCACTTAATGCTGCTTCCTTCCGGACCTGACATGATTCATGGATTCCCATTGCGCAGGACCCGGGCGTCAACACCACTTACTTAAGGCAGGCCCTACAGGACACGAGCCTCGGGAAGGGATTCAGCCTCGCTAGAGCGGATTGCGAGTACAGGGCACCGCTACCTCCCCGCCTAGCACGGCAAAGTTGATACCATATTTAGGTGCGTCTTTATCCGACGCATTTATAAGTATACTAACAATCAGAAAAAAAAGCAATGCCTAACCATTGTCAATTCCTGTATCCTGTTCCATCTGCAGCAATTGCCTTCTCTTTTTCTCTTCTTTCTTGCGCTTTCGCAAGTCCCGAAAAAAGCTCGAAAGCATTTCGCCGCATTCTTCTTCCAGTACCCCTGGCACGACTTCACTCTGATGATTGAACCGCTCATCCTGCAAAAGGTTCATAAGCGTTCCGGCACAGCCGCCCTTTGGATCCCTGGCGCCATACACCACCTTTTGAATGCGTGACAGTATAATGGAGCCGGAACACATCGGACAAGGCTCCAATGTCACATAAAGAACAGCATTCTCCAGCCGCCAGGTTCCGAGTTTTTTACACGCCTGATCAATCGCAAGCAATTCCGCATGCGCAATCGCAGTCTGATTCACTTCTCTCAGATTATGGGCCCGGGCAATGATTTTCCCGTCCAGGACAATGACTGCACCAATTGGAACCTCCTCCAGATCGTGAGCAAGCCTAGCCTCCTTAATGGCCTCCCGCATATACAGTTCATCTTCAGTGATTGATTCCTGTATCAAATATCTTCATTCCTTCTCTTAACTTCTGTGTAAAAGCCGCCCCTTTTACGAAAAATACCCGTAAAGGAGCGATACCATGAAAAATCCGCAAGACTATAAACCGGCTCTTATCATTATTGACATGATTAACGACTTTCATTTTCACCATGGGAAAATCCTTGCTGAAAAAGCATTGAATCTCACAAAACCTATCAATGAGCTAAAAGCTGCATTCCATGAACAGAACTTTCCCGTTATTTATACGAATGACCATTATAACCTCTGGAAGGCTGATCTTGATACGATTATGAATCATTGCCGCAATCCTGTCAGTGAGCGTATCCTGGATGAGATACAGCCATCACCGGATGATTATTTTTTAATAAAGCCAAAGCATTCCGCTTTTTACGGCACTGCCTTAAATACTCTCTTGCACCAGCTCGGCGTAAATCTGCTTGTCATGACGGGAATCGCAGGCAATATCTGTGTCCTGTTTTCAGCCAATGATGCTTATATGAGAGAATACAGCCTCCATATACCGCATGACTGCACCGCTTCTAATGATGACCACGATAATGAAAATGCCTTAAAGATGATGAAAAACGTATTAAAAGCTAATATATCTTCCTTCTCTGAAAACAATTATAACATTTCTTCTATGTTTCCCTCATAAAATGGCAGTAGTGTTCTAAGACGTTTTTTCAGGGAGGGAGATAGATTGCAGATTCATGTGATTCAGCAAAGCCAGACTTTGTTCGGCATTGCCCAGGCATATGGGACAACAGTTGAAGATCTCGTTGAAGCAAATGAAATTCCCAATCCAAATAATCTGGTGGTCGGCCAGACACTGGTCATTCCGATAATAGGAAGATTTTATTGGGTGCAGCCGGGTGACAGCCTTTATTCCATTTCAAGAAGGTTCGGCATTTCCTATCAGCAGCTGGCATCGGTCAATGCCATTTCAGTAAATCAGCCGCTACAGGTGGGGTTTCGGCTTTATATCCCGCCCCGCCCGAAAACGGAAGCCGAGTTTAATGCCTATGTAGAGCCAAGAGGCGAAACAGTCGCCCCTGAACTGGAGGAAAGCGCACGAAATGCTGCCCCCTATTTGACTTATCTTGCGCCCTTCAGTTTCCAGGCCCTTCGAGATGGTTCTTTGAAGGAGCCGCTTCTGAACGAATTCCCGGCCATTGCGAGAGCCAATAATAATGTATTGATGATGGTCATTACCAATCAGGAAAACGATCAGTTCAGCGACGAACTCGGCAGGATTTTGTTAAATGATATGGCAATTCAGAATAAGTTCCTGGATAACATTACAGCCACAGCCAAAAAATACGGTTTCAGGGATATTCATTTTGACTTTGAGTTTCTGCGCCCGGAGGACCGGGAGGCCTATAACAATTTTCTCAGAAAAGCGAGGGCAAGATTCAGGCAGGAGGGCTGGCTGATTTCCACAGCATTGGCTCCGAAAACCAGCGCGGAACAGCAAGGTCTTTGGTATGAGGCCCATGATTATAGAGCACATGGGGAGATTGTTGATTTTGTCGTCATCATGACCTATGAATGGGGCTACAGCGGAGGACCGGCTATGGCTGTTTCCCCGATCGGCCCGGTTCGTCAGGTATTGGAATATGCAATCACCGAAATGCCCTCTTCTAAAATCATGATGGGCCAGAACTTGTATGGCTATGACTGGACGCTTCCTTTTGTTGAGGGCACCACCGCAAAAGCGGTCAGTCCGCAGCAGGCCATACAGATTGCAGCGGAAAATAATGTGGCCATTCAATATGATTACAAAGCACAAGCTCCATTTTTCAACTATACAGCACCTGACGGGAGAAGGCATGAGGTCTGGTTTGAAGATGCCCGCTCCATCCAGGCAAAGTTCGACTTAATCAAAGAACTGAAGCTCCGGGGAATGAGTTACTGGAAGCTTGGCCTGTCTTTCCCGCAAAATTGGCTTCTGATTACGGAAAACTTCGATGTGGTAAAAAGAGCATAATCACTCAGCAGCTGCCGCTTTCAGGCAGCTTTTTTATTTTTCAGATAATATGCTCCTATTTTCTTATTTCCAGCTGAAATTCCATATCCCTTCCACTCTATACTGTGATAAAATAAGCTTTGTGTCATTTTAGAACGTACCTATAAATGGTTTTTATAGATAAATAAGCAATGCAGGAGGATGATCAATATGGGGGGAATACCTTTTATTACAGTAGAGGGGCCGATTGGCGTTGGGAAAACATCTCTCGCTAAAGCTATAGCTGAGAAATTTCAATATGCCTTACTAAAAGAGATTGTTGATGAAAATCCCTTTTTGGGCAAATTCTATGAAAACATTGAGGAATGGAGCTTTCAGACTGAAATGTTTTTCCTCTGCAACCGCTACAAACAGCTGGTTGATATCAACAATCACTACTTAGCTCAAAATAAGCCTGTTGTGGCTGATTATCATATATTCAAAAATCTGATCTTTGCCCAGCGCACCTTAAATCAGACTGAATATCAGAAGTATTTGAAGATCTATGACATTCTGACGGGCGATATGCCAAAGCCGAATGTCATTATCTATCTCAATGCAAGCCTTGAAACACTGCTCGACCGAATCGAGCTGCGGGGCCGTGAAATTGAAAAGAATATCAGTCCATTATATCTTGAGCAATTATCCCTTGATTATGAAACGGCTATGAATGAGTTCGAAAAACAGCACCCGGATATTCCAGTTATCCGCTTTAATGGAGATCAGCTGGATTTTGTCAAAAATGAAGCAGACTTAATGCATATATTCGATACCTTATCGACATCATTAAAAAAGAGGAGCATACACTTATGAATCTAAGGCAAAAATATGAGATTCCTTCGAACGCCGTCATCACCATTGCCGGAACCGTTGGAGTCGGAAAATCAACAATGACCAATGCGCTGGCGGACGCCCTGGGGTTCCGAACCTCTTTCGAAAAGGTTGATACTAATCCTTACCTTGATAAATTCTATGCGGATTTCAACCGCTGGAGCTTTCACCTGCAGGTTTACTTCCTGGCTGAACGCTTCAAGGATCAGAAGCGCATTTTCGAATATGGCGGCGGCTTTGTTCAGGACCGTTCCATTTATGAAGACACAGGCATCTTTGCGAAAATGCATTACGAAAAAGGCACGATGTCCAAAGTCGATTACGAAACATATACCAGCTTATTTGATGCGATGGTGATGACACCATACTTCCCACATCCTGATTTGCTTATTTATCTGGAAGGCTCGCTAGATGACATTCTTTCCCGCATCCAGGAGCGCGGCCGTCCAATGGAGCAGCAGACACCAATTTCTTACTGGGAAGAAATGCACCAGCGCTATGAAAATTGGATCAACAGTTTTAATGCTTGCCCGGTCCTGCGCCTGAATATCAATGACTATGATATCATTCAGAATGAGCAATCCATTGAGCCAATAGTGGAGCGCATTTCTTACTTCTTAAGGCAAACTCAATTATTGAAGAAATAACCGCCATTCGGCGGTTTTTTTTCTGTTCATTGGTTCGGAGAGTTCCGAATACCCTGAAGAGGCAAGGGTCAAGAATTATATACAAAAAAACCGCTGATGCTATCAGCGGTTTTATGTATCTCCAATTTTTATGCGCGTGTTAGATGTCAATTAAAATGGAGGAGGAAAGGGGATTCGAACCCCTGCGCGGTTTGACCCGCCTGTCGGTTTTCAAGACCGATCCCTTCAGCCAGACTTGGGTATTCCTCCGCATCGACAAGAAATACTATAACACCCTTTTAAAAAGATGTCAACATTATTTTATAAAAAAAGAGCGGATGAAAAATCCGCTCCAAACTTTCCATTAAGGCTTAATGACCTCACGATTGCCCATATATGGACGCAGTACTTCAGGAATGATGACACTTCCGTCAGCCTGCTGGTAATTTTCCAGAATGGCTGCCACCGTGCGGCCGATTGCAAGGCCAGATCCATTCAGTGTATGCACATGCTCCGGCTTGCCTTTTGCCTCGCGGCGGAAGCGGATATTCGCACGTCTTGCCTGGAATCCTTCAAAGTTACTGCAAGAAGAAATTTCACGGTATGTGTTATAGCTTGGGATCCAGACCTCGATATCATATTTCTTCGCAGCTGTGAATCCAAGATCTCCTGTGCACATGCTCATAACACGGTATGGCAGGCCAAGCAGCTGAAGTACCTTTTCTGCGTGTCCAGTCAGCTTCTCCAGCTCATCATAAGACTCTTCCGGCTTCACAAACTTTACAAGCTCTACTTTATTGAACTGGTGCTGGCGGATCAGCCCTCGAGTGTCACGGCCGGCAGAGCCTGCTTCAGAACGGAAGCATGCACTAAATGCAGCATAGTTAATCGGAAGCTCATCAGCATTCAGAATTTCTTCTCTATGCATATTAGTGACAGGCACCTCTGCAGTTGGAATAAGGAAGTAATCCTCGCTTTCAATCAGGAAAGCATCTTCTTCAAATTTCGGAAGCTGTCCTGTTCCTGTCATGCTGGCACGGTTGACCATGTACGGAGGCAGAACTTCCTTATAGCCATGCTCGTCTGTGTGCAAATCTAGCATGAAGTTGAATAGTGCACGCTCAAGGCGGGCTCCAAGGCCTTTGTAGAATACAAAGCGGCTGCCGGTTACTTTGCTGGCACGCTCGAAATCAAGCAGGTCAAGATCTGTTGCTACATCCCAATGCGGCTTTGGCTCAAAATCAAATTCACGAACTTCGCCCCATTTGCGGACTTCGACATTATCATCTTCTGTTTCACCGACAGGCACGCTTTCATGCGGGATGTTCGGGATACTTAACAGCAATTGGTCCAATTCCTCCTCAACCTTGCGGAGCTCCTCATCCAATGCCTTGATCTTATCGCCGACTTCTCTCATTTCTGTAATTAAATGGTCTGCATCCTGCTTATCACGCTTTAAGGCTGCAACCTGCTGGGATACTTCATTCCTTTTGCTCTTCAGCTGTTCGGCTTCGACAATCAATTCGCGTCTTTTCACATCCAGATCCTCGAATTTTCCGAGATCGGTTAAATCCTCTCCGCGATGCTGAAGCTTATTTTTCACTTCTTCAAAATTAGCCCTTAAAAATTTAATGTCCAGCATGTTTACTACCTCCTGAAAAATAATTTGGAACACAAAAAACTCCCGTCCCCCAAAAGGGACGAGAGTTACCCGCGTTGCCACCCTAGTTGAAAGCATAAGCTTTCCACCTTAAATCCATAACGGTTTTAACCGAAAGCATTTACTTTTCCCGGAAAATACCGGGTGTTCCATGCTTTGCTCGAGGATGGATTCACAGGGTTTATTCACCGGTTTTCACCAGCCACCGGCTCTCTACAGAACAAAGTTCCTGTTACTAGTTCCTCTCATTGCTTTTAAGCTATAAGAATTTTGTAATTCATAATGTACTACAATTATGTTCCATTTGCAACCAATTTATTCAAATTACTAATGACTTGGACTCTTTGATCATTTCAACAAAATAGCCCGTCAGTCGATGGTCATCCGTCAGTTCGGGATGGAAAGAGCATCCGAGGAATCTGCCTTCACGTGCAGCCACAATCCGGCCGTTATGCTTGGCCAGGATTTCAACATTCTCCCCCGCCTCGACAATATGCGGCGCACGAATAAAGACTGCCGCAAAGTCCTCTGCTACTCCGGCAATATCAAGATCCGCCTCAAAGCTTTCGCGCTGGCGCCCGAATGAGTTTCTTTCCACCCGGACATCCATCACACCGATATGAGGCTCATCATAACCGACAATATGGTTTGCAAGGAGGATAAGCCCTGCACATGTCCCGAACATCGGCTTTCCTGACTGTGCAAACTCCTTAAGGCTGTCCATGAAATCATATTTATCAATGAGGCGTCTCATGGTTGTGCTCTCGCCGCCAGGCAGGATAAGCCCGTCCACCTCATTAAGCTGCTCTTTGCGTTTAATGACCACAGCTTCGGCTCCGCATGCTTCTACTGATAGAACATGCTCTCTGACCGCACCCTGCAGCCCCAATACTCCAACCTTTATCATGTTCAATTCTCCTTACCAGCCGCGCTCCTGCATACGAGCTTCAGGAGCCAATGAAGAAATTTCAATTCCCTTCATTGGTGTGCCTAGTTCTTTTGAAAGTTCAGCGATTAATTTGTAGTCCTGATAATGTGTAGTTGCTTCAACAATCGCACGGGCAAATTTCGCAGGGTTTTCAGATTTGAATATACCTGATCCTACGAACACACCGTCAGCACCAAGCTCCATCATTAAAGCCGCATCTGCAGGTGTTGCAACGCCGCCTGCTGCGAAGTTTACGACTGGAAGGCGTCCAAGGCTCTTGATTTCCAAAAGAAGCTCATATGGCGCTCCCAGAAGCTTAGCTTCTGTCATTAACTCATCTTCATTCATGCCGACAACCTTGCGAACCTGTGCATTCACCTTGCGGATATGGCGAACAGCTTCCACAATGTTTCCAGTTCCAGGCTCACCCTTTGTGCGAA
Organism: Cytobacillus sp. GQ23; assembly: GCF_059758675.1. Lineage (NCBI taxonomy): Bacteria > Bacillati > Bacillota > Bacilli > Caryophanales > Bacillaceae > Cytobacillus > Cytobacillus sp. GQ23. The sequence continues at coordinate 5,102 of NZ_JCAXER010000050.1, read as the reverse complement.
GCATGGAAGCACCTTCGCCAATACGGCGTGCAGCTTCCCCTAAATCACGGCATCCGCAAACGAACGGAACAGTGTAGTCCCTTTTATTCAAGTGGTATTCTTCATCAGCAGGAGTTAACACTTCACTCTCATCTATGTAATCGACACCCATCGCTTCAAGCAAACGCGCTTCTACAATATGGCCAATACGTGCTTTTGCCATTACCGGGATGGAAACCGCTCCCATTACTTCTTCCATAATACGCGGATCTGCCATACGTGCTACACCGCCGGCTGCACGGATATCAGAAGGAACACGCTCTAGTGCCATAACTGCTACTGCACCAGCTTCTTCTGCGATTTTCGCCTGCTCAGCGTTAACAACGTCCATAATGACGCCGCCTTTTTGCATTTCTGCCATTCCCCGTTTAACACGATCTGTACCTGTCTTCATGTTTATCCCCCTTCGTAAATACCATCTGCTTTGGATGGGTTAAATATTATGAGAAAAATAACTTTTCAAAAAAAGGAAAATAGATTTCTTTACTCGGAATTTTCCCTATTGAAAATATGCAATGAAAAAGGGCTCCTGTCAAGACAGGAAAGCCCTTTTTCTTAAAACCAACCTTTTACAGTTGAGGAAACACTGCCCCATAGATCACCGAAGAAACCTCCGATAGAGCGCATAGTCAGCACGAACCAGTTTGCTTTTTCAACACTTTCAGCGGCTACAACATCCACCTGGATATTGTCTTTGCCTTTATCAGAAAGGAATTCCAGCTTCCCGCCCTCTTTGGATTCAATCGTTAAGTAGCCGACTTTTTCTCCCTTTTTAATAGGAGCAGTCAATTCACCATTTTCATTTAATTTCTTTTTATCCAGAACAAGAACGGGTTTAAAGTTTTCCTTTTCCCCATTTCTCATAACCATTTCGATGGCATCTTTAGAAGAAATCTTCACTTTATCTTCTTTCCCTTTTGTAACAGGCACTGTTTTCTGGCCTTTCACCTGATAGTTGGCAGGAACGATTTCTTCTTTCGTGAAGTTGGTGAAACCGAAGTCAAACATCTTCTTGGTTTCATCAAATCTGGATTTATAAGTAGCCTGGCCATTCGCTCCTTTAGCGTTCATGACTACGCTGATGTAGCGGCTGCCATCTCTCATGGCCGTACCTGTGAAGCAGTATCCGGCAAAGTCAGTCGTACCTGTTTTAAGGCCATCTGCCCCTTCATAGCCATATACCAGCTCCGGAAGCATCCAGTTCCAGTTTTCCATTTTAATTTCATCATCTGTACCCTCTCTGAAGGTCTTTCTAGGGGTACTTGCCGTTTCTAATACTTCCGGGAACCGATTAATCAATTCCCTTGCCAGAATAGCTGTATCTCTTGCTGACATTACGTTTTCATCCTCAGGGCCGCCTGCAGGAGGAGATCCCTTTAAGTCACGGTTGTTCAAACCGCTTGAGTTTACAAATTTATATTCCTTTAATCCAAGCTCTGCCGCTTTTTCGTTCATCATTTTAACAAAGTTAGTTTCTGAACCGGCAATCGTTTCTGCAATTGCAATGGTTGCACCATTTGCAGAATAGATAGCCATGGCTTCATACAATTCACGGATATTGTATTTGCCGTCTCTTCTTAATGGGACATTTGATAGATTGCGGTCCTGTGATACTTTCCACACATATTCACTTACTGCGTATTCCTGATCCCACTTTACTTTGCCTTTTTCAACGGCTTCAAGAAGCAGGTATTCTGTCATCATTTTTGTCATACTGGCAATGCCCAGTACTTTATCCGCATTTTTTTGATATAAAATCTTTCCGGTCTCTGCATCTACTAAAATAGCAGCATCGGCATTGATATTTAAAATATCCTCCGCATGTGCTTTATGTATACCAGGTAAAAGACCTAATATCATGACCAAGGCAAGGAATCCAGCGATAGACTTACGGTACAATGTTTTCTTCAATTTTACTGCCCTCCAACGTTTTAATACACTTTTGTTATTTTATCATAACTCTGATTTAAAGAATAGATAGAGTAATTACCTATTCCTGCCTGCCTTAGCTCATTGTTATGCATTAATATTTTCCTAGGTTCAATTTTTGGGGCAAATAAAAAAGCAGGAAAGGTTCCCCTCTCCTGCTTTGTGCTGTTATAGCGAGTAGTTTGGCGCCTCTTTTGTGATCTGCACATCATGCGGGTGGCTTTCTCTCAGGCCTGCACCAGTCATTTTAATAAATTGGGCATTTTCGCGAAGCTCATGAAGATCCTTTGTTCCGCAATAGCCCATTCCGGAACGGATACCTCCGACAAGCTGGTAAATCGTATCGGATAAAGGCCCTTTATAAGCAATGCGCCCTTCAATTCCCTCTGGAACGAACTTCTTATTATCTTCCTGGAAGTAACGGTCTTTAGAGCCTTTTTCCATGGCTGCCACAGAACCCATTCCTCTGTACACCTTGAAGCGTCGTCCCTGGAAGATTTCCGTTTCTCCCGGGCTTTCTGAAACACCGGCAAGAAGGCTGCCAAGCATTACAGCATGTCCGCCGGCTGCCAATGCTTTCACGATGTCCCCTGAATATTTGATTCCGCCATCAGCAATAATGGACTTGCCATGCTTGCGTGCTTCAGTTGCACAATCATAGACAGCTGTGATTTGCGGTACCCCTACACCTGCAACTACACGTGTTGTACAAATTGATCCTGGTCCGATTCCCACTTTCACAATATCCGCACCTGCTTCAATTAAATCCTTTGTCGCTTCAGCAGTCGCGACGTTTCCAGCAATAATGGCCAGATCCGGATAGGTGCTCCTGATTTCGCGTACAGTATCAAGCACGCCTTTTGAATGTCCATGTGCCGTATCCACAACAATGACATCCACATGGGATTTCACAAGCATTTCAACCCGCTTCATCGTATCGCCGGTTACGCCAACCGCTGCACCTGCGAGCAGGCGTCCTCGCTCATCTTTTGCCGAGTTAGGAAACTCAATGACTTTTTCAATATCTTTAATGGTAATTAACCCTTTTAAAACACCTTCATCATCTACTAGCGGCAATTTTTCAATTTTATGCTGCTGAAGAATCTTTTCTGCTTGATCTAATGTGGTGCCCACTGGGGCTGTTACAAGGTTTTCTTTAGTCATCACATCTGAAATTTTTATCGAAAAGTCCTGAATAAATCGGAGGTCACGGTTTGTCAAAATGCCAACAAGCTTCTGTTCCTCATTATTATTGACGATTGGAACACCCGAAATCCGGTACTTGCCCATTAGATGTTCTGCATCAAATACCTGCTGTTCTGGAGTGAGGAAGAAAGGATCCGTGATAACGCCGCTTTCTGAACGCTTTACTTTATCCACCTGATCAGCCTGCTGTTCAATGGACATGTTTTTATGGATAATTCCCAAACCGCCCTGGCGCGCCATAGCAATCGCCATTTCTGCTTCAGTTACCGTATCCATTCCGGCACTGATCACTGGAATGTTAAGTGCAATCTTTTCAGTCAAATTAACTTTAAGGCTTACATCACGAGGAAGTACCTCTGATTTCGATGGAACCAGTAAAACATCATCAAACGTTAAACCTTCTTTAGCAAACTTAGTTTCCCACATTTTTTTGACCTCCTGGACTCGAAAATATTATTAGTAGGTTATCAATTGGACAAAATACTGTCAAGAACGGATTGATATGTTGGATTTTTCTAAAGATTCGGAGGACTCGTTGTGATACATCCATTTGATCTAAAAAGCTCCTTTTTATATTTTTTTTCGGCGAACACTTCACAGGAATTTTTAAAGAAATGCTACCAAAAACAAAACCTGGATCAGGCTGAACAAAAGAGCTATGAAAACAGCTACCCTTTTATATACTATCTAGAACACGGACAAGTATACTATGAGCAGGCAGAGAAGGCGCCATTGGTCATCAAGCCGATTCTCTTTTTTTATGGACTTGTTCACCTTGTAAAGGCCTGTATACTGACTGTGGACCCTAATTATCCGGAGACTACCTCTGTTTTGGCACACGGGGTGTCCACCCGGAAAAGAAAAAAGCAGCAATATAATTTTTTTCAGGATGAAGTGAAATTTCAAAAAAGCGGTCTTTTCCCTTATATGGGAGAAAAAATGTTCCACATGAAACATTTGGAAGGCGAAAAAACAACAATGGGAGAGTTATTCGGCCAGATTCCGGAGCTTAACAATTTGTATAGCCAGACAGAAGGCCGCAATACTTTTCTGGAAGCGGAGCGGGTAAAGGATGTATTCACCTTGCCAAAAATAATTCTCGACCGCTTTCATATGACCGAATCCCGCTTTGTGGAATATGTGCAGTCAAAATCGGACTTTAATATAAGCTTTCAGGAATCAGAGGAGACAGCACTAAATTTTTTGACAAAAAACCTGAATACATATAATTTTAAGCCTTTACGATATAGTCCGGCTGCAGGAAAGTTTTTCTTCCCTTTGGCCAAAGGTGATTTGATTGATTTCCCTGAGCTTCTTATTCACTATCTGCTGCTGTATAACTTAAGCATGATTGCCCGCTATGAAACTGAATGGTGGAGTGAACTCATCAAAATGATGCCGAATAAAGACTACCCTTTTATTCAGACATTCCTTCAAATTACGGCTGAAAAGGGGCCATATTTGATTTATCAGTATTTAGCTGATAAGAAGCAGTAAGGTTTTGCAGGGGGATGCTGGATGGCTGCTTATCTCCTGTATTGGTTATTTTATGATTAGGAAGTTTTGGAAGGTGAGCGTGCAGCGCGGTGTTTGAATTTATTCTGGGGAGCTGAATTCCCTGGTAAGAAGCATGCCTGGCGGTTTATCTGACAGGTTTCGAATTTTTTCTGGCCTGTTTTGGGTTTTATCTAACATGACTGTAAAATTATCTAACAGATTTTTCGATTTATCTAGCAAGTTTTGGAGTTTATCTAACATTTAGCACTAGTTATCTTTAAAGAGAACCGCCTTGTGTTTTAAAATAGACGGTGGAATAGGGAGTGGCACATAAAATTTGATTCTGGCACCACATATATGCCTGAAAGTCGCACATAAAATGGAAAAGCGGCACATATACAGGGCAAAGTGACACATATATGTGTAATTCC